>JABWBJ010000548.1 GCA_013360595.1 Gemmatimonadaceae bacterium
AGGGCACGGGAGCGCGGTGCTGATCCGGGCGGTGGAGCCCGTCGAGGGTCTGGCGCTCATGCGCCGCCGCCGCCGTGGCTGCGCGGACGCGCTCCTGGCGAACGGGCCGGCGCGGCTCTGTCAGGCCTTCGCGATCGGGCGCTCGCAGAATGGCGTGCGTCTCGACCGGGGCCCGCTGCGGATTCTCCGCGGGCCCCGGGTTCCTGACGAGCGCGTGGCCGTCACGACGCGGATCGGCATCAGCAGGGCCGCGGACTGGCCCCTCCGGTTTGTCGTCGATGAGCGATGAGGGAGGAACCCGGATGGAGGGCGCAGCGCGGGAGCGCGTCCGGTGAATGACCAAGGGGCCCGGTGACCCGGGCCCCCGCTGCGCGCAGCGCTCAACGCCTGCGCTGCCTTCAGAACTTCTCGATCGCGCTGCCGAAGCTGTACCGGATTCCGCCCTCGAACTGCATCGTGTACTGCGAGCGGTTGAGCAGGAACGCGTTCCGGGTGGGCATCGCGCTGCCCTGCAGAAAGAGCGCCGAGCGGCCGAAGTTGGCCTGGGCGCCGGCCGCGAAGACGAGCGAGGCGCGGCTGCTGTACTCGTCAACGGTGAGGAAGACGTCTTCGAGCGACTCCTCGCTCACGAACGACCCGACCGGGGAGGCGCTCTGGAGCACGTTGAGCGCGACGCCGACGCCGGCGTAGGGGGTCAGGAACCCGTCGCTGTAGGGCATGGCGTAGATCTCGACCGCATAACGACGCCAGTCCTTGACGTCGACGGGACGGGCGGCGCCGGTCACGGTCGGGTCGTAGACGGCGGCCTGCTTGTCGAAGAAGGCCTGCAGCACCGAGACGCGGAGCGCGAACCGGGAGCGGGCGATGAACCACTCACCGCCCACCGACGGCGCGGTGACCTTCACGTCCTGGTCGTAGCCGGCGTTGAACAGCAACGCTCCGCCGTTGATGCCCCAGTACCAGGCATCCCGGGCGGGTGGGGCAGGGCTGTTCGCCTGCGCCGACGCCAGGGACGGGACGAGCACCAGGCCGGCTACCGCGGCCGCCGTGCGAACCATGCGCATACGCTGACCTCTGAAACGATGATGGAATCGGCGATGGTCGTGTACGCCGACCAGCGCAGGGAGGGCGAGGACGCAGGTTCCGGACGGGGCACACGCCGCGCCCGCCCGTGTCCGGCGACTCATGGATGGGACGATAGGCCCGACCGGGGGGTCACTGGAGCGACGGGTGTGTGAGGGGGGTCACAGCTGGCGTGCGGCGGAGCGCGTCCGGCCAGGCGGAGCGCTGCGTCAGCCGGTCGCCGCCGCGGTCGGGTCCAACCGCCCGGCGTCGGGTGCAAGCCGGTCGGAGCACTTCCCCCACTTGCCGGCAGGTACCATTCTCCCCTGCTGTTCCGAATCCCCTCAGAAACGACTCCGCGTGTCACAGCATGTTTCGCCCGCTGCGAAGGAGCAGGTGATCCAGGACCTGGCCGAGCACTTCGCCCAGGACCGGCTGTCGCTGAGCGAGTACGAGCGGCGCGTGGAGCTGGCGTGGCGGGCCTCGTCGCACGATTCGCTGCGGGACCTGCTGAACGACCTGACGCCGCTGCCGCCGGTCCC
>JABWBJ010000549.1 GCA_013360595.1 Gemmatimonadaceae bacterium
CGGGTCGAGCAACGTGGCCTCGCCGACCGGCCGCTGGTCGCCGCCGTACATCGTACGGCGCCGGCTCCACCCACCGCAGCCGGCGACGGCGCCGCCGAGCTCGGCGACGAAGTACGTCCCGTCGTCCACCAGCGCCGTGTCCACGCCGAAGACGTACCGGATGGCGGACTCCGTCTCCTGCTCGGTATAGTAGCCGCGGCTGAGTTCCCGGGCCGAGTCGCGGATCAGCACGCTGAGCGCCGGAACATCGGTCCGGGTGGCCAGCCGCACGGCGATCGCCTGCTCCATCTCGACAGCTGCCTCCATCGGTGACCGCACACGTTACGTGCTGCGGTCCATCGACGAAAGCGCGCTCTTGCGACCGGGAGCACCATCGCGGCATGTTCGGCCGACTTTCGCGGAGCCGACGCCCATGTCACGAATCGCCATCATGGTGGTGCTGACCCCGACGATCCTTGCCGGGCAGGCACCCGACCTTGCCGCCGTCGCCGACCGGACGTTTGCGCAGTGGACGCGGGAGACGCCCGGATGCGCCGTGGGGGTCGCGCACCAGGGCAGGAGGCTCCTGGCGCGCGGGTACGGGATGGCGAATCTCGAAACCGGAACGCCGGTCACCGCGGAGACCGTCTTCGAGTCGGGCTCCGTCGCCAAGCAGTTCACGGCCACCGCTGTGCTGCTCCTCATGCACGACGGGAAGCTGCGGCTGGATGACCCGGTCACGAAGTTCGTCCCCGAACTGCCGGAGTACGGACGGCCGATCACGATCCGTCACCTCCTGTCGCACACGAGCGGCCTGCGGGAGTGGAGCAACCTGGTCGCGGTGGACGGATGGCCTCGCGGGACGCGCGTGCACACGCAGAACGAGCTGCTCGACGCGGTGTTCGCGCAGAAGGAGCTCAACTACCCGGTCGGCGACTACTACTCGTACACCAATTCGGGGTACGGCCTCCTGATGACGATCGTGGAACGCGTCTCGGGGATGGCCTTCTCGCGTTTCACCGAGGAGCGGATCTTCAAGCCGCTGGGCATGTCGAACACCGGCTGGCGGGACGACTTCGCCCGGCTGGTGCCGGGCCGGGCGCAGGCGTACTCGCGACGCGGCAGTGGATGGGCGCTGGAAATGCCGTTCGAGAACGTCATCGGGCCAGGCGGCATGTTGACCACTGTCGGGGACTGGCTCACGTGGAACGACGCGCTCGACCGGAAGACCCTTGGCGGGTGGCTGGTCGATTCGCTGGAGTCCCGAGCGACACTGACCTCGGGGAAACAGATCAGCTATGCCATGGGGGTGACGGTCTCCAACTGGCGGGGCGAGCGCGAGGTGGCGCACAGCGGCTCCACCGGCGGCTACTCGACCTACCTCATGCGGATTCCGGCTCGCGGGGTTTCGGTGGCGGTGCTGTGCAACGCGGCCAACGCCAACGCCACCGGGTTCGCCCGTCAGATGGCCGAGGCGCTGGTCCCGGACCTGGCCGCCGCGCCGATGCTCGACACGGTGGCTCTCGATCCCGTCGCGGCCGGTCGACTCTCCGGCGTGTACCGGTCAACGCGATCCCGGGAGCCGCTGTTCGTGGGCGTGGGCGCCCCGGGCGGCGGACGGGG
>JABWBJ010000072.1 GCA_013360595.1 Gemmatimonadaceae bacterium
CCACGCCGGCCGCCCCTGTGGCCGCGCTCAGCGTCGTGGCCCGCTCCCGCTCGGCGGCGTCCATCGGTCAGGTGGCTCCTGGCATCGGTGACAACGTAACAGGCTCCTCGGCGGCAGCCGTCGCCCCGTTGCTGACCTGGTCCCAGGTTCGTCCTCAAGGGAGAGCACAAATCGCTGTGGGGCCGTGGTTTGACGACAGCGACCAGAGGACTGCGGCCCCCTCCCGACCGTCACGCACACGAGGTCGCGGCGGTTCGGTTACTACTTTCATCGTCCATGCAACGACCACGCGTGCTGGTGACCGGCGGCGCCGGCTTCATTGGTTCACATCTCGCCGCCCAGCTCGCCACCGACGGTCACCAGGTGCGAATCCTCGACAACCTGGCCACCGGGCATCGCCGTAACGTCGCCGCGATCGCGTCCCGCATCGAGTTCATCGAGGGCGACATCTGCGACGCACGCACCTGCGATCGCGTGATGGAGGGCATCGAGGTGGTCTTCCATGTCGCGGCACTGCCGAGCGTGCCGCGGTCAATGGCCGACCCCATCGGCACGCACAACACCAACGTGAACGGCACGCTGAACCTGCTGGAGGCGAGCCGGCGCGCCCGGGTGAGGCGCTTCGTGTACTCCAGCTCGAGCTCGGCCTACGGTGACACGCCGGCGCTGCCGAAGGTCGAAAGCATGGAGCCCCTGCCGCGTTCGCCGTATGCGGCCGCGAAGCTCGCCGGGGAGATGTACACTCTGGCCTACGCTCGCGCCGGCCTGGTGGAGGGTGTGGCGCTCCGCTACTTCAACGTCTTCGGGCCGCGGCAGGACCCGGACGGTCCGTATGCGGCCATCATTCCGTTGCTCTTCCGCGCCGCCGTGACTGGCGAAGCGGTCACGCTCTTTGGCGACGGCGGTCAGACCCGCGACTTCACCTACGTCTCGAACGTGGTCGATGCCAACCTTCTGGCGGCGACGGAGCCGGCCGCGCGGGTGTCGGGCGCCGCGGTGAACGTTGGCGCGGGGTCCCGCACGTCCCTCCTGCAGCTCGCCCACCTGGTCGAGGAGGTCACCGGACGTCCGGTGCCGGTGCAGCACGCGGCGGAACGCCCTGGCGACGTCAGAGATTCCCAGGCCGGGCTCGACCGTGCGCGCGAGGTCCTCGGCTACGAGCCTCGGGTCGGCGTGCGCGAGGGCATCGAACGGCTATGGGAGTGGATGACCGCCAACCCTGGCTCCGCGCGGCTGGAACCAGGTGGCGTCGCCTCTCTCTGAGAGGCTCGTCGGGTACTTTGGCTCGATGCCTCGCATTCACGCGCGGACCGCGGGAACCCGGATCCCCATGACGCGCCTGACGTAGACGCTCAGCGCGATGGCCCGGCCGACTGCGGTGAGCAGCGTCGCCGCCGCGGTCCCGATGGCGCCGTACACCGGTGTCAGGCTGAACGCCAGCACGATGTACGCCACCGCACTGATGCCGATGATCCACGCTGCTTCCCGCTCGTGGGCCGTCATCGTCATCAGGAAGCCGGCGACCCCGCCCACCAGGCCGACGACGACCTGCGCCGCGGCGAGCACCGCCAGCACGCCGTGCCCCGGGACGTACTCCGGTCCGTACAACCGGAGGAGGAGCCCCCCTCCGGCCATCAGCACGAGTCCCATCGGCAGAACGACCAGCAGGCCGGCGACGGTAACGGCTCGGACCAGCGACTGGAGGCGCGCCCGGTCACCGCGCGCGTACAGGTCCGCGATCATCGGAAGGGCGACGAACGTGACGGCCGACCAGGTCATGGTCAGCGGCTGGATCAGAGTGAGGGCCGCCCCGTAGATCGCCGCGTCGGTCACGCTCAGGAGGGTGCCCACGATCAGGACGTCCGCCTGCGACGACAGGAATCCCTGTGACACCGAGATGAGGAACAGCGGGGCTGCGGTTCGCCGCCAGGCAGGAACGTCGTACTCCGGCAGCGCGGTCCGCACCTCCGCCGGGAGCTGCCGGGCGCGCCATCGTTCGGCAACCGTGAGCGCCAGCAGGACGCCCGCCAGATTCAGCGCCAGGCCATGGGCCGCTGTCCAGCGGACACCCGGAATCAGAGCCGCGATCAGCAGGAGCACCCCGAACGTGAGCGGCCGAACCAGATTCGCCGGTAGCTGGGCCAGGGCGTATTGCTGCAACCCCTGAAGCACCGATCCGTTGAGCGTCAGCAGGGTGAAGGCCGGCAACAGGCCGCAGACCACCACGAGCGCGGCCGGCAGGCCGTCGTGCTTCGCCGCGAGCCGGTCCGTCATCACGAGAACGCCCGCGATTCCCACGGTGGCGATCAGGCCGCCGGCTGCGAGTACAACCTGCCGGCTCCGGGCCAGATACCCGCGGAGCAGCCCGTACCGGCGCTCCGCCACGTAGGCGCCCACGAAGCGGACCGATGTGGTGTCCAGCTCGAGCTTGGCGAACAGCTGGGCGATCATCATCCAGCTCAGGGCGAGCATGTAGACGCCGAACGCCTCCTGGCCGAGCAGTCTGGCCAAACCAACCTGCGCGGCGAAGGAGACGACCGCGCCGGTTGCGGTGATGACCAGAGCGCGGCCAGCACCGCGGGCGAGGCGCGCGCCGATGCCGGACGAGGCAATCCACTCGCGCGCCGCCTGCACGCCGGCGCCGGACGTGGTGCGTTCCGGTTCGCTCACAACGGTGCGGGTGTCTGCCCGGTCCAGCTCACGCGACGCACCGGATGCGAGCCATTGGCCAGGTTCTCGGGCAGGAGGTCATGACGGGAGCCGGCGAGGGCGACAGGCCGCGCCTCGAACTCGCCCACAGGTCCGCTTCGTGGTATGACGACGTGCCTGACGCGATGGTCTCACGGTTCTTCCGGAACGCCATCGCCGGACCGCCGGCGGCAGTCCATCGCTCGCCAGTGAGAAGGGTTCGCCGAACGAGCCGCGGCCGACGGCCACCCCCGGCCACCGCACCCGCGGTCCGATGACGTGTCGTGGACTATATATGTAGCCGATGTCCGAATGCGGCCTCCCCTCGACAAGGGCCTTCGCGAACAGCCGGTACTGTGCATAGTCACCCTCCTGCACAGCGGGCAGCTCGGTCCTCCGCGTCACCTCCACGATCGCGAACGGCGCCAGCGCCGCGAACGACCACCTCAGCGACTGCCGCGACACAGCGTTCGGTTCGGCGAGCGGCGATTCGGACATGGCGGGGGCGGTGGGTTGCCGGAACGCGCCGTCGCACGGTCCGACTTCGAAGCACGGGCTGAGTGCAAGAAGCGGACTCGTCGCCGCGAGTGGAAGGCCCCCGGCGCCGCCGGCTGGGGGCGCTCGTCGTGCTCGTGTGGCTCGGCGTCGTTGCCAACCTGACCCTGCGACCGATCGATCAGGTCAGCACGAGCGCCCCGTGCCTGATCTGCGGCCAGTTCGGCGGCGTCGATTTCATCCTCAACGTGCTGATGTTCCTGCCCGTCGGCGTCGGTCTCGGCCTTGCCGGCGCGGGCTGGCGGGCCGCCGTGGCCGCGGGATTCCTGGTGTCGGGGGTGATCGAGGCCCTGCAGTGGCAGATCATCCCGGGGCGTGATGCATCGCTCGGCGACCTTCTCTCCAACACGACTGGCGCGATCGCCGGTGGCGTGCTGGTCCCGGGCGCGGCGGCCCTCTGGCGTGCGCGCGACCGGAGCGCGTTTCGCATGGCGATCCCGGTGGCCGCCCTTTCATCGGTCCTCGCGATCACTCTGGCTTTCCTGCTGGCTCCGGCCCCGCCGGCGGGACCACAGGTGGCGCAGTGGGCCGCGCCGCGCCCCGGATTCGATTCGCTCCCCGGCGTGCTGCGGCAGGCGGCCCTCAATGGCCATTCGCTCCGTGGCGGTGACACGCTGCCGCTCCCCGTGGTGCGCCACCCCGAAGCGCTCACCGCGGTGGTCGCCGTGGTAGACGCCCACCGCGGCTCCACCCGCCGGAAGGCCTTTGTGGTGGCGGCCGCCAACAGCTCCGAGGAGGAGGCATTCTTCCTCGGACAGTGGGGGGACGCGCTGGTGTTTCGGGCCAGCCAGTACGCGTCGCGCCTGCGCCTGCGACCCGTCATGGTACGGCTGAAGCAGGCGTTCGGCACTTCGCAGACGCCGGCCACGGTGACGCTGGAGGCACGGGCCGACCGAAGATCGATCACTCTCGCGCGCGGTGATGGTCCCGGCGTTTCGGTGCCGCGCACGATTGGGCTGGCGTGGACGCTCCTGCTGCCGTGGGACGTGCCGGTGGACGGCTCCCTTGGCTTCCTGAACGCCATGTGCCTGGCCGTGATCGTCCTCCCGACCGCGTTCCTTTCCGGACGAGCTTCGCTGGGCTCTGTGGGCCGTACCGCGACGGCACGTGCCATCGGGCCCGTGGCGCTCGTCACCCTGGCCATCGGGCTGGCGCCGTTCCTCAGCGGCGGGGCGGCGACGAGCGTCCTCGAATGGTTCGGGGCCGGGCTCGGCGGCGCCTTCGGAATCGTCGCCGGCCGCCTGACGAGCCCGCGCGCGGACTTGCTCCCCATCGCGGAGCCGGACAGGTTTCGCGCGTGACCGCCGTGCTGTCCGCCTTCGCGACGCTGCGGGACCTCCTTCAAGCCGCGCTGCTGTGGCTCGCGGTCGCCGTAGCCGGCATCGCCGTCGTGGACTGGATGGTGCGCACGCGCCGGCTCAACCCGTTCGGCCCCGTGGCGCGGTTCTTCCGGCACCGGATCGACCCGTGGCTGGAGCCGGTCGAGCGGCGTGTCGTCAGGTTCGGCGGCCTGCCCGCGTCCGCGCCGTGGTGGGCGCTGGCCGCTGTCGTCGGCGGCGGCATCCTGCTCCTGGCCTCGGTGGACTTCGCCGCGAGTCTGGCGGCCGACCTCTCCCGGGGTCTGAGTGACGGACCCGGTGGTCTCCTCCGGCTGGTCGTCTTCTGGTCCTTTACCCTCCTCCGGCTGGCGATCATCGTGAGCGTCGTGGCGACGTGGCTGCCCGTGTCGCCGTTCTCCCCCTGGGTCCGCTGGTCGTTCGTCCTCGCCGAGCCGATCCTGCGTCCCCTGCGGCGGATCGTTCCCACGTTCGGGGGGATCGACATCACGCCGATCATCGGGTTCTTCGGCCTCAGCATCCTGGAATCGCTCGTGCGAGGGGCGCTCGCGTGAGCGGGACGCCCGTCCGCCTGAGCGTTCGCGTCCAGCCGCGGGCGTCGCGAAACGAGATCATCGGATTCCGGGAGGGGTCGCTGAGGGTCCGGCTCCAGGCGCCGCCGGTGGAGGGCGCCGCCAACGAGGCGCTCGTGCGCTTCCTGGCCGAGGCGCTCGGCGTGCCGCGTCGCCACGTCCGACTGATCTCGGGGCTGGCGTCCCGGCAGAAGCTGGTCGAGATCGACGCCGTCGCGCGACCGGCCCTTGACCGGCTGCGGCTCGCTACCTAACGATCTGGCATGATCGTCCTCGCCGGCAACAACGCGGCCCTGCTCGAGGGCCTGGCCCAGGCGCTGTCGCACACGGGGCATCGGGTCGCCGTCACCGGCTCGCTCGAAGACGCCGAGGAGTTCCTCGCGAGCGGCCCGCTGGTGACGGTGCTCGAGGGTTCGCTGCTCACCGGCGCCGATTCGGCCTATCCCTTCGTCACGCGCGCGCTCGCGTCAGGAAGCGCCGTGGTGACCTTCCGGGAATCGGGCGAGGCGCCCACCGCCGCGCCGGGCATCGCTCGCCACGTGCTCGCCGACCTGGTGCTCCCGCTCGAGCGAAACCGGCTCGTCGCCCTCGCCGAGCACCTCGCGGCTCGCGCCCGGGTGACCGGCCGAGTCCCCGACGTGACGCGGCAGGAGCCACCGGCGTCGTAATGCCGCGGTGGCGTCCGCCTTGCCGCCGCCCCGCACCCTCGTTAATTCCCGTGGTGGCCCGGCAGTCTGGCCGGAACCGACAACCGATCGTGGCGATTTCAGGCAACTTGCGGCCACGTAAAACATCCCGCTAAAGCGCCGGCCCGGCGCGCATGCGTCGGGCGATTTCGTTTCCGTACATCGTGTCCCGGACTCCCTCCCGCCGAACCGCATCGCCGTACCTCGACGCCCTCGACCAGCGCGTGCTGGTCTACGATGGCGCCATGGGCACGAGCATCCAGCGGTATCACCTCAGCGCCGCGGACTTCGGTGGCAAGGCGTGGGAGGGCTGTAACGACCATCTCGTCCTCACGCGTCCCGACGTCATCCGCGAGATCCACGAGTCCTTCCTCGCGGCCGGTTGCGACGTGCTCGAGACGTGCACCTTCCAGTCCACGCCCAGGCGGCTGGAGGAATGGGGGCTCGGCGACAAGGTGCGGGCCATCAACGTCGCCGCCGCGCGACTGGCTCGCGAAGTGGCCGACCGTTTCGCCACGCCTGAACGGCCCCGCTTCGTCGCCGGGTCCATCGGCCCCACCGGCCTCCTGCCGTCCAGCTCCGACCCGGTCCTCTCCAACGTCACCTTTGCCGAACTGAGCGAGCAGTACTACCAGCAGGCGAAGTCCCTGATCGAGGGCGGCGTGGATGTCCTGCTGGTGGAGACGTCGCAGGACATCCTGGAGGTGAAGGCGGCCCTGGCTGGCTTCGAGCGGCTGTTCGCGGAGCTCGGCCGGCGGGTGCCGGTGCAGGCACAGGTCACGCTCGACACCAGCGGGCGCATGCTGCTCGGCACGGACATCGCCAGCGCCATGACGACCCTCGAGGCGCTCCAGGTCGACGTGGTCGGGCTGAACTGCTCCACCGGGCCGGAGCACATGCGCGAGCCGATCCGGTACCTCGCCGAGCACGCGACGCGCCCGGTGTCCTGCATTCCCAACGCCGGCCTGCCGCTCAACACCGGCACCGGGGACGCGGTGTATCCGTTGGAGCCGGAACCCATGGCCGCCGCGCTGGCCGAGTTCGTGCGCGACTTCGGCGTGCGCATCGTGGGGGGCTGCTGTGGTACCACTCCCGCCCATCTGGCCGCGGTCTGCCGCGAGATCGACGCCCTCGGCGCCCGCTCCATCGCCGTCACGCGTCACGAGTCGCGATCGCCGCGCCGCGCCGTCCCCCGCCTCTCCTCGGCGATGCGCGCCATCACCATGCACCAGGATCCGCCGCCCCTCCTGGTCGGGGAACGGGTGAACTCGCAGGGCTCGCGCAAGGTCAAGCGCCTCCTCCTGGCCGACGACTACGACGGCATTCTCGACGTCGCCCGCGAGCAGGCCGAATCGGGCGCCCACGTGCTCGACGTCTGCGTCGCCCTCACGGAGCGCGCCGATGAGGCCGAGCAGATGGCGAAGGTGGTCAAGCTGCTCTCGATGAGCGTCGAGACGCCGCTCATGATCGACTCCACCGAGGCGTCGGTGATCGAAGCCGCCCTGGAGCACGTCCCCGGCCGCGCGATCATCAACTCCATCAACATGGAGAACGGGCGGAAGCGGATCGATTCGGTCGTGCCGCTGGCGAAGAGGCACGGGGCGGCCCTCGTCGCGCTCACGATCGACGAGATCGGCATGGCGAAGACCCGTGACCGCAAGCTCGAGGTTGCGCGGAAGATCCACGACATCGTCGTCGGCGAGTACGGGCTTGCCCCGGGCGACCTGGTCTTCGACGCCCTCACCTTCACGCTGGCCACCGGCGACGCCGAGTGGGTCGACTCGGCGCAGGAGACGATCGAGGGGATCCGGCTGATCAAGCGGGAACTGCCCGGGGTCTTCACGATCCTCGGCGTCTCGAACGTCAGCTTCGGCCTCGCCCCGGCCGCCCGCGCGGTGCTCAACTCCGTCTTCCTGCACCACTGCGTGCAGGCGGGGCTCGATGCCGCCATCGTCAACCCGGCGCATGTCACGCCCTACGCGGAGATTCCGCCTGACGAGCGCGCGCTGGCCGACGACCTGGTCTTCAACCGCCGCGCGGACGCCCTGCAGCGGTACATCGGCCATTTCGAGGAGGCGTCCGGCCGGACGGTGGCCGACACGGCCCGCGAGGACCCGACGGCCGGCCTCACGCCGGACCAGCGCGTGCACTGGATGATCGTCCACCGCAAGAAGGAGGGGATCGAGGAGGCGCTCGAGGCGGCCGGCGTGCGGGAACACCCCGTCCGCGTCCTGAACGACGTCCTGCTGCCCGCGATGAAGGAAGTGGGCGACAAGTTCGGGGCCGGCGAGCTCATCCTTCCCTTCGTGCTGCAGTCGGCCGAGGTGATGAAGAAGGCCGTCCGGCATCTCGAGCAGTTCCTGGAACGCTCGGAGGGCTACACCAAGGGGCGCGTCGTGCTGGCCACCGTGTACGGCGACGTCCACGACATCGGCAAGTCGCTGGTCAACACCATTCTCTCCAACAACGGCTACACCGTCTTCGACCTCGGCAAGCAGGTACCGGTCAACACCATCATCGACAAGGCGCTCGAGGTGAACGCCGACGCGATCGGGCTGTCGGCCCTTCTCGTCTCCACCTCGAAGCAGATGCCGATCTGCGTGCAGGAGCTCGACAAGCGCGGCCTCCGCATCCCCGTCCTGATCGGCGGCGCGGCCATCAACCGGCGCTTCGGCCGCCGCACGCTGTTCGTCGAAGGAGAACGGGCCTACGATCCCGGCGTGTTCTACTGCAAGGACGCCTTCGAGGGCCTCGAGACCGTGGATACGCTGATGGATCCGCCGGCTCGTCAGGCGCTGGTCCGGCGAATCCTCGACGAGGCCCGTTCGGACGTCTTCCTGCACGCCACGACGGGGAAGGACGCCCTGGGCGGCAGCACGGCGACGGTGCGGAGCGCGGTCTCCGACCGCGCCGCGATCCCGACGCCCCCCGCCTGGGGGGTGCGCGTCCTGCGCGATATCCCGCTCGACGAAGTGCTGGACCTGCTCGACCTTGACGAGCTGTACCGGCTCCAGTGGGGAGGGCGCGGCTCCGGACCCTCGTACGAGGCGAGCGTGCGCGAGGTGTTCGAGCCGACACTGCGGCGGCTGCGCGAAGACGCCCTGCGCAACGGCTGGCTGCGCCCGCAGGCGGTGTACGGCTACTTCCCGGTCCAGTCGGACGGCAATTCGGTCGTGATCTACGATCCATCCGCGGTCGATGCCGACGGCGGCTCGCGGCGCGAAGTGGGCCGCCTCACGTTCCCGCGGCAGGACGGCCGTGACCGCCTCTGCCTGGCCGACTACTTCCGGTCCGTCGAATCGGGAGACATCGACGTGCTTCCGCTGCAGGTCGTGACGGTCGGCGATGCCGCGACCCGCCGGTTCGAGGAGTTGCAGGCGGCGGGCGAGTTCGCCGAGGCATACTTCGTGCACGGCATCGCGGTCGAGGCGGCCGAGGCCGTGGCCGAATGGATGCACCGGAGGATACGCGGCGAACTCGGACTCGCCGCCGGCCAGGGGAAGCGGTACTCGTGGGGGTACGGGGCCTGCCCGGACCTCGACGACCATGCGGTCGTGTTCCGGCTCCTGCCGGCCGAACAGGCGTTAGGCATGTCGCTCACCAGCGCCTTCCAGCTGATCCCCGAACAGAGCACGGCGGCCATGGTCGTGCATCATCCCGAGGCGAAGTACTATGCCGTGCGCGGCGACGGCAGCGGCAGCGGCAGCGGCAG
>JABWBJ010000550.1 GCA_013360595.1 Gemmatimonadaceae bacterium
GGAGCGCCGCGCTTCCCGTCCTGCCCGGCGCGCGCGAGGCCTGGTCGGCCGGTGCGACCCCCGGTGGCGCCGAACGCAACGAGGCCTGGCTGCGGGATATCGTCGACTGGGGCGACGCGGAACCCTTCGCGCGCGCGCTGGTACTCGACCCGCAGACGTCAGGCGGGCTTCTCGTCGCGCTGCCCGCCGAACTGGCCGCGGAGTATGTTTCCCGAGTGCCGCGGTCGGTAGTGATCGGTGAGGTCCGGCCGCGCGGGGACCGCGCGATCGTCCTCGTGTAGCGAGGGACTCGGGGGTGTCTGGGGCCTGGTGGCTCTCGTCGTCTTCAAAACGATCGTGACCCGACGTCGTCGGGTCGGGTGGGTTCGATTCCCATACGCTCCCGCCACCGCGCACTTCCACGTGCATCCATGAGCTGCGTCCGGCTGCTGGCAATCGTTCCGTTGGTCGTGGGCATCACCGCCGGACAGGGCGGCGCACAAGCCGGGCGGGACAGCGCCGCGCGCGGCGGCGCCGATTCGGTGCGGCCCCCGGCGCGACTGGCGCCGCAGCGTGCGTCGGCGGATTCGCTCCAGGCGCCGGTCTCTCCGGGGCGCGCCTTCCTGCACTCGCTCTTCCTCCCCGGCCTTGGCCAGTCGCGGCTGCAGCGTCCCATGGCGGGAGCGATCTACGCCGCCGTCGAAGCGCTGTCGGTCGTCATGCTCCTCAAGGCACAGGGGGATCTCCGCCTGGCCAGGGAGCGCGTCGACGTTGGCATCGTCAGGTCGTATCGGGTCGACCCCGTAACCGGCGCGCCGATCCTCAGCGGGGAGGGGGCGTTCCAGCCGTTGGATTCGCTGCCCAACGAGTTCGGACCCGAGCGCATCGCCGCTCGACGCGCCCAGGTCGAGGACTGGGTGGCCGTGCTGGTGGCCAACCACCTGTTCGCCGGCGCCGATGCGTTCGTCGCGTCGCTGCTGTGGGATCTCCCGGCCCGGGTCGGTTTCCGCCTTCTGCCGCAGGGCCTCGGTTTCGGGCTGGCGGTCCGGTGGTGACGCCCCCCGCATGAGTGCTCCGCTCCCTCCCATCGCGGGCAACGGCGCGGGGTCGCTGCCGTCGCCCTGCGTGATCCTCTCTGATGCGCACATCGGCGTAACGCCGCCCGAGCGGGAGCAGGCGCTGCTGGCCTTTCTCGACCAGATGCGCCATGAGGCGGGAAGCGTCGTGGTCAACGGCGACCTGTTCGATTTCTGGTTCGAGTGGCGCCGGGTCATCCCGCGCACGGGGTTCCGGGTGGTGGCGGCCCTGGCCACCCTGCGGGACGCCGGTGTGCCGGTACTGTGGATCGCCGGCAACCACGATTGCTGGGGAGGCGACGTGCTGCGATCCGACGCGGGCATCGAGTACCACGTCGGGCCGTGGACCGGCGATGTCGCCGGCTGGCGGACGCGGTTCGACCACGGCGACGGGCTGCGGGATCGGGAGGACCGCCGGTACCGGACCCTCCGGCGCGTGCTCCGCCACCCCTGGGCGATCCGCGCCTTTCGGTGGATCCACCCGGACCTGGGCACGCGGATCGCGCTAGGTTCGTCGCACGCCAGCCGGACCTA
>JABWBJ010000551.1 GCA_013360595.1 Gemmatimonadaceae bacterium
CGATCAGCTCGCGGCGGCGCGCGCCATCGTCGAGGCGGCGCGCTGAGCTTCAGCGCGGCGGGCCGACCTCGCGCACGCCGACCACGAAGTACTCGGTCTCGCCAAAGCAGCTCGTCGGCACGCCGACGTGCTGCTCGTACGACAGCGACACCTGGCGGCCCGCCAGCTGCTCGATGGCCCGGGCGATGCTGTCGCTCCGGATGGAAAACTGGAACAGGATCGGCGCGCTCCCCGGGATGTTCGAGAGCTGCAGCTCCCCCTCCCAGGTTTTGCAGATCCAGCCCTTGCGCGAGAGCTTCTGCACGTAGCCCACGCGCTCACCCGTGGAGTAGCTGTAGGACAGCGTGATGCCCGCCCAGATGGTGAAGACGAGCGACGGGACCAGCACGACCGCGAGGATGGTCGCCAGCTTCCAGTGCCGGCGGAGCAGGCTCCGCCGTGGTTCGAGGGTCACCGGCTCGCCGGCCTCGGCGGCGGGTGGGTCGACCGGCTGCGCCTCGGGCGCGTCGTCAGCCATGGAAACCTCTGGAGTACGGGTCGGCGCGCCGGGCCGCCGATGTCTGGTGAGACCTCGCGCGGGTAGTTTACAGCATCCGCGGGAGGGTGCGTAGTGTCGCTCCAGGGGCGCCGCCAGACGGTGACGGTTCGTGTCGGGGATGTCCCGGTCGGGTCGGGACACCCGATCGTCGTGCAGTCCATGACCAACACCGATACGGCCGATGCCGCCGCGACCGCCGATCAGGTCATCGCGCTGGCGAACGCGGGATCGGAGCTGGTGCGCGTCACCGTCAACAATGACGACGCCGCCGCGGCGGTCCCCGAGATCGTCGAGCGCGTGGCCGACGCGGGCGTGACCGTCCCCGTCATCGGCGACTTCCACTACAACGGACACCTCCTGCTGGTCCGCCACGAGCGGTGTGCCGCCACGCTGGCGAAGTACCGGATCAATCCCGGGAACGTCGGCAGCAGGCGCCGCGACGAAAACTTCCGCACCATCATCGAGGTCGCGAAGCAGCACGGCAAGCCGGTGCGGATCGGGGTCAACTGGGGCTCGCTGGACCAGGACCTGCTGACCGCCATGATGGACGCGAACGCGACGCGACCGGACCCCCGCGACGCGCGCGACGTGTACATCGACGCCATGGTCGAGAGCGGCATCCGGTCGGCGCAGCTCGCCGAGGAATGCGGGTTGCCGCACGACCGCATCATCATTTCGGCGAAGGTGTCGCAGGTCGCGGACCTGGTGGAGGTGTACCGCCGGCTCGCCGCGCGCGGCGACTATCCCCTGCACCTCGGGCTCACCGAGGCCGGCCTCGGCACCAAGGGGATCATCGCGAGCGCGGCCGGTCTCGCGATCGTGCTCGCCGAGGGCATCGGCGACACCATCCGCGTGTCGCTGACGCCGGAACCCAACGGCGACCGCACGCAGGAAGTCGTCGTTGCCCAGGAGATCCTGCAGACTATGGGGCTGCGCGCCTTTACGCCGCTGGTGGCAGCCTGCCCCGGCTGCGGCCGCACCACCAGCACGGTGTTCCAGGAGCTGGCGCAGGAAATCCAGTTCCATGTGCGGGCACGCATGCCGGAA
>JABWBJ010000552.1 GCA_013360595.1 Gemmatimonadaceae bacterium
ACGCCTCGCCGACGGTTCGCCCAGCGGAGTCCTCGTCGACGCCGCCATGGGCCTCGTGAACCGCCGCGTGCCGCCGGCGTCCCGCGACCAGATGCGGACAGCGGTCCTCGCCGCGATCGCCGAGATGAACCGCTGGGGCCTGACGAGCGTGCACGACGCCGGCGTCGGCCGGGCCGTGATCGACGTCTACGAGGAGGTCGCCCGCGAGGGGCGATTCAACATCCGCGACTACGTGATGGTCGCCAACAACGACGAGGCCATCGACCACTATCTCCAGCGCGGCCCGCAGGCCGGCCTCTACGAGGGACGCCTCTGGATCAAGGCCATCAAGATCTCGGCCGACGGCGCCCTCGGTTCAAGGGGCGCCGCCCTCATCGAACCCTACACCGACGACCCCCGGAATTCCGGCCTCGCCCTTGTGCCGCCCGGTCGCGTCCGTGACGTCGCGGTCAAGGCGCTCCGCGGCGGCTTCCAGGTGAACGTCCACGCCATCGGCGACCGCGCCAACCGGACGGTCCTCGACGAGCTCGAGCAGGCGCTCGACCAGGTCCCCGTGGCCGACCACCGGTTCCGCATCGAGCACGCCCAGATCATCCACCCCGACGACGTCCCGCGCTTCGCGCAGCTCGGCGTCATCCCGTCCATGCAGGCCAGCCACCAGACGAGCGACATGTACTGGGCCGTCAATCGCCTGGGCCCGACGCGCGTCCTTGGCGCCTATGCCTGGCGCTCCCTGCTCAACACCGGCGTCATCATCGCCAACGGCAGCGACCTGCCCGTCGAGCGGACCAATCCGCTCATCTCGTTCATGGCGTCCGTCGCCCGGCAGGATGCCCGCGGGTGGCCGGCCGGTGGCTGGTATCCGGAACAGCGCATGACGAGAGACGAGGCGCTCAGGTCGATGACGATCTGGGCCGCGTATGCCGGCTTCATGGAGAAGGAGGTCGGCTCGCTCGTTCCCGGCAAGCTGGCGGACTTCGTCGTCCTCGACCAGGACATCATGCGCGTCCCCCCCGAGCTGATCCTCTCCACCAACGTCGTGGCCACGTACCTCGGCGGCCGCGCCGTCTATCAGCGCCCGGTGCCATGACGCCGGTCCGGGCGTATCACGCGATCCGCCTGGCGATGATGGGCGGCATGCTGCTCCTCGGCCTGGTGTCGTGGGTCCTGCACCGGTCGGCGGACTGGCAGCCGCCACCCGCCGGCGTCGCGGATGGCCTGGTCACGGTCGGCCTGATCCTCTGGGGAGCGGCCGCCGTGGCGCTGGTGTTCCTGTTCGTCCGCCGGCAGCACGTCGAGGATCCACAGCGTCGCGTCACGACGGCGATCATCGCGTGGTCGGTCGGGGAGGCCCTGGCCATCTTCGGTGGCGTGCACTTCTACCTCACCGCGGTGCCGGTCTGGTACGTCGCCGGCCTGCTGGCGATGTCGATCACGTTCGTCGCCTTCCCGCCGCCCGCCCCCCGGTGATGCGCGTGGCGGCCCTCCTCCCGGCCGCGACCGACATCATGATCGCGCTCGGGGCCGGCGACCGGCTCGTCGCGGTAACGCATGCCTGCGTCCTCCCGGGGCCGCTGGCGCGCC
>JABWBJ010000553.1 GCA_013360595.1 Gemmatimonadaceae bacterium
GGCGCTGGTCATGGTTTCGGCCGCCGCCACCGGGGCCATCCTGACCGCGCGCCAGGAGCGCCTGGTCCGGATCGGCGCGCCGTCGGCGGTGGCGGTGTCGTGGCAGTCGACCGAACGCGAGTTCGTGGCGAGCGTCCTCGAACTCCGCGAACAGCTGGCGGCCGTGCACTCCCGGGTGTCGCCGGAGACGGTGGCCAAGGTCGAGCACGCGCTCTCCACGATCGACCTTGCCATCGCCGAGGCGCGGGACGCCCTGGTGCGCGATCCCGCGAACGCTGCACTCTCGGAGATCCTGGCGTCCAACTACCGGCAGAAGATCGGACTCCTTCGTCGCGCGACCCAGCTCGCCTCGTCCACATGACGTTCTCCAGAGCATGCCTCCTGCTCGCGGCCGCCGCCCTTCCGCTGGGCGCCCAGCAGAAGATCGATGTCCGCCAGCCGGTGACCCGGGACGTATACGTCCGGCTGAATGGGGCCTTCGGGTCGCTCCGCATCACCGGGTGGGCCAGAGACACCATGGCCCTGATCGGCACGCTCCCGCGCGAGGCCAGACTCGACCCGCCGCCGGGGAGCGTGTCGAAGAGCCAGGTGCGCGGGGTGAAGTTCTACGTGGAAGCCCCGGCGGCGACGTCGGCGTCGGCCGCGTTCGAGCTGTTCGTGCCCGCCGGCGCGACGGTGTGGGCCAAGTCGGGGAGCTCTACCATCGACGTGAGCGGCATCAGCGGCGGACTCGACCTGAACATCGTCGGCGGATCGATCACCGTGAGCGGATCACCGCGCGAGCTCAACATCGAGTCGATGGACGGCACCGTGACGGTGCGCGGATCGCCGACCTGGATGCGGATCAAGACCGCGACGGGGGACGTGACCGTGAACGGTTCGTGCACGGACGCGGCGGTCACCACGGTGGGCGGCGCCGTGGTGCTCCGGGACGGCAGCTACGAGCGCACGCGGCTCGAGTCAGTGACGGGGAACGTGACGTTCGCCGGAACGGTCACGCGGGCTGGGATGCTGACGATCGACACGCACAGCGGCGCGATCGACCTCCTGGCCGGCAAGGCCTCGCTCGATATCGAGGCCACGACGATCACGGGGACCATCGTCAACGCGCTCACGTCGCGGCGGCCGGTCCCCGGCCGGGAGGGGCGCGGGCAGGAACTGACGGTCAACCTGGGTACGGGCGAGGCGCGGGCCATCCTGCGGTCATTCAGGGGCGGGATCCGGCTGGGGCCAGGGTGAGGGAGTTGCGAGTTGCGAGTTGCGAGTTGTGAGTTGTGAGTTGTGAGTGACATTCCCGCGGCACGGCTCACGAAGCTCCCAGCCGCTCCCAGAGTCCCGCCACGGCCAGCATCCCCTTCTCGAAGTTCTCCATGGAGATCCACTCGTCGGGCGCGTGCGCGTTCTCGCCGGGCAACCCGAAGCCCATGAGGAGCACTGGCGCGCCGAGGACCCGCTGGAAGTCGCCGACCACGGGGATCGAGCCGCCTTCGCCGACCAGGACCGGATCGCGCCCGAAGGCCTGGCGGAGCGCCGTCCGGCCGGCCTCGAACAGCGGTCCCTCGAGGGTGGCCCGCCAGGGCCG
>JABWBJ010000554.1 GCA_013360595.1 Gemmatimonadaceae bacterium
TGCCCGGCGGCGCGGGCGGCGGCGGCCCGCTTCTGCTCCGACTTGGGACCGCCGGCGGTGGAGCGCTTGACCGGCCTCCCGACGCGGGACGCCTTCAGCCCGAGGCTGCGCGCCGGATCGGCCGCGCCGGAACTCCGCTTCGACTTCTTCATGCCGGGGGTGCGGGTACGAGGTGGGCCATCAGACGTCGGCGCCGGGGAAGCGACGATGCGCCTCGAACGCGGCGATCACCGCGTCGGCTGCCTCACGCGGGTCGTCGGTCAGCAGCACGAGCTCCATGTCGCCCGGCGAGATCTTGCGCTCGCCCAGCACGCGCGACGTCAGCCAGCGGACGAGGCCCGCCCAGTAGTGGCGCCCGAACAGGATCACCGGGAACTGGTTGATCTTGCCCGTCTGGATGAGCGTCAGGGCCTCGAACAGCTCATCGAGCGTGCCGAAGCCGCCGGGGAAGATGATGTACGCGTTCGAGTACTTGATGAACATCGTCTTCCGCACGAAGAAGTAGCGGAAGTGGACGACCGTATCGACGTACGGGTTGGTGCCCTGCTCGAACGGCAACTCGATGTTGCAGCCGATGGAGCGGCCGCCGCCCAGCTTGGCGCCCTTGTTGGCGGCCTCCATGATGCCGGGGCCGGCGCCGGTGATGATCGCATACCCGGCGCGGGCCAGCAGGCGCGCCGTCTCCTGCGCCGCCTGGTACATCGGGTCGTCGGGACCGGTGCGCGCCGACCCGAAGACCGCCACGCCCTTCTCCACCGGGGCCAGCACGTCGAAGCCCTCGATGAACTCTCCCATGATCCGCAGCACGCGCCACGGGTCGGTCTGGGTGAAGTCCTCGCGCCGCGAGCCCGGCTGCTGCAGGAGCTTGGCGTCCTCGGTCAGGACGACCGCGTCGCGGATGGAGGTGTCGATGGAGCGATGGGCGCCGCTGGTCCGCGGCGACGCGCCGCGGGACGGCGGCGTCCGCCCGGCCAGGAGGTGCCCTTCTTCGGTTCGCTGGCGGAGCCCTTCGAGCGCGCGCTTCTCCGCGTCGACGCGGCGTTGCGGATCGATCCGGGCCCGGGATCCGCGCCGGACCCGCGTGTTGTCGGGGCGAGCGGCCGGAACGGCGGTCACCGGTCGTTCCGGTTGCTTGCGCTTGCGCATCGAGCGTTCGTGTGGAGGAGTGGCGGCCGCGACACCACCGCGGTGGCCCGGTGCGCCGCCTGAGTTTAGGCACTGAGCGCCCATGCGCGCCAGCGAACCCCGAACCGACAACGCACGTGAAGGAGTCGTCGGTCATCGTTCTCGTGGCGGATGGACTGACGCCGGACGCGCTCGCCCGGGCGATGGCCGACGGCGACGTGCCGGAGCTGGCATCGCTCGCCGCGGCCGGCGGCCTGCACACCATCACGACCGTGTTTCCGTCGGTAACCGGCGTGGCCTACCTCCCGATGCTCACGGGATGGCATCCGGGGCCGGCCGGCGTGCCGGGACTGCGGTGGTACGACCGATCGCGCCGCGTGCCGGCGTTGCTCGGCCATTCGCGCAGCTACGTCGGCCCGCAGGTCCGGCGGATCGACGGCGACCTCGCC
>JABWBJ010000555.1 GCA_013360595.1 Gemmatimonadaceae bacterium
TCGGCGTCCGCGCGCTCCTGATCCCGCGCGATCGCACCTTCGCCCGCGTCGACCTCGGGATCGGACGGCGCTCCGTCGGCGTCAGCGTCGGGCTCGGCGAGGCCTTCTGAGGCCGGAGGTCCGGCGCCGGGGAGGGGGCCCGCCGCCGTCCCTATCTCGCCAGCGTGGAATTGAGATACGCCGGGTCGCCCGTCACTTCGCGCACCACGAACGGCGCCAGCCACTTCGGGAACTCCACCGGCGTTTCCGCCGAGGGCAGCTCGACCTCCGCCAGCACCAGTTCGCGGTCCGTGAACTCGTCGACGTCCCACACCAGGTCGCCGTCGGGGACGCGATGGCGCTTCTTCGTGAGACGCCGGCCCTTCGTCAGCGGCCACATCGCCCGGAAGACCTCGGCCGTCGTCTCTTCCTCGAGTTCGGTTCGCACCAGGCCGCTGCCCACCTTGATCGTCCGGAAGTACGACTTCCGGCGCCGCGCCTCGACCACGCGCAACCGCTCGGCGACCTGGCGCCCCGGCAGATACCCCTGCTCGATCCGCAGCGTCGTCGCGTCAGGCAGCCGGCGGGGCAGGCGCTTCAGCAGATACTTCCGCTCGATCTCGACCGTGCTCGGCGTCCCGGCCTCGAGCGACTCCGCGAGCCCGGCCATGTCGCGGAGGAACGCCTTGGTGCGGTCCTCGTTCCATTCCTCCGTGTACCGTTCGTAGGCCGTGACCGAGTGGTCGTGCGCCAGGCGCGCCAGCGAGACGAGACCCGCGCGCGGCGGTCCCTGGTCGCCGCCCCCCGCACGCTTCCGCGGCGACCGGCCGACGTTGAAGGCGCTCGCCATCCGCCGGCCCTCCTCCAGCGCGAGGTCCGCGATCACGTGCCGCAGCACCATCAGCCACACGTGGGAATCGTGCAGGTCGCCGAGGATGTCCTGGAGCCCCCGCAGCTGAACGAGCAGCGCGTCGCCCCCCGGAAGGAACGGGGCGACCGGTTCCAGCACGTACCGCAGGCGCTTCCCCGCGATCCGCGCCTGGTGGGCCTCGTTCACGTCGTCCGCCGACCGCACGCGCCGGAGCCGGCGCCGGAGCTCCTCCGACATCTCCTTGAGCAGCTCGGCGAGGACGAGGCTGAACGGCAGCTCGCGCACTCCGGCGTACACGTGGGCGTTCACCTGGTACATCGAAAGGCGTTCCTCGAGCCGGGCGCGGGTGCGTTCGAAATCGCGCGAGAGCCTGGCCTCGAGCTCGGCCTCCGCCTCGTGCTCCTGGCGCGCGAAGCGCTCCCTGAGCCAGGCGACCGCGGGGCGGTTCCGCGGCGTGAGTTTCGACTCCACCGTGGCCAGCCAGGCGAGAAACACCTCCGCATCCCGCCCGGCGTTCGATTCGCGGGACATCCGGCGCAACCGCCGCTTGCAGGCCGCGGGCACGCTGCCTTCGATCACCGGGCCCATCGCGCGCAGCCAGCTCCGCTGGCGGCGGAGCGCCACGCGAAAGTCATGCAGGGTCTCACTGGCCCGCGCCGCGGCCAGCTTCTCCCGCTCCTGGCGCAGGTCGGCGAGCAGAGCGAGAGCCACGACCCGGGC
>JABWBJ010000556.1 GCA_013360595.1 Gemmatimonadaceae bacterium
GCGTCGCCGCGCCCGGCGGCATCCCCGAACCGACACCCGCCATCGCGGCCTTCAGCTGCTCCTTCATCTCGGCCACCTCACGCTCCACGAGCGCCAGCTCGCCTTCCTGCGCGGCCAGCTTCTGCTCCAGGACCGCCAACCGCTCGGCGTGCTGCGCCTCGAAGCGTTCGGCCACGGCCACGGTCTCGACGTCGCCCACGCCCTGGGCGAGCCCCTTGCGGCGGCGGACGGTCTCCAGGTGATCGCGTTCCTCCGCCACGCGCTTCCGCGTTGCTTCCACCCCGTCACGGAGGTCGTCGATCGCGAGCCGGGCATGGACCAGCGTGTCCCGCATGGACGCGATCAGCGCGCGCCGGCCCTCGGGCGGCACGCGGCCATGCAGGAGGTCGCGGAACGACTCACGGATTTCGTCGAACACCCCGGTACGTTACGCCTCCGTCCGGGCGCCGACAACGGCAACCGGCGCGCGGACCGGATGGGCGCCGACGGCAGGTTGCCGGCGTGTGTCGCGTCAGGACGGACGCCGCCAGCGCACCTCGTCGTGCACCTGGCGCATGAGCCGTTCGGGAGTACTGCGGTTCGGAAAGAGCAGACGGTCGCTGACGCTGTTGAGCGCCGTGCGGATCCGCGGGAACCGGGCCGCCGTGGCTTCGTAGAGCTGTTCCATGCCGTACTGGCGCGCGAGGCGGTGCTGCGCGGCCAGCGCGAAGCCCCGCTGTCCCATCTCGTCGTAGTAGTCGAGGTCGGGGCCGCCGCGCCGCCACCGCCGCTCCTCCACGTGATCGGGGAAGAGTCCGCTCAGCCAGAGCGCGTAGTTGCCGAGATGCGCCCGCACCAGGAACCGGCGCGCGGGTTCGCCCCGGTCCACGTCGGCCAGCAGCGCCGCCAGCGTGTCGTAGACCTCGTCGTCGCCCGCCGCGATGCGATTCGCATGATCGCGCGTGGCGAAGTGGACCACGATCGACGCCACGTAGTCCGAGATGCCGCGGTCGTGCTCGTCCACGCCACGAAGCGCGTTCCTGACCACCACGTAGGCGAAGAGCGGCAACGAGGCGTGCGCCGCCTGACGGCTCTCGATCAGGGCCGGCAGCAGGCGAGGATCGTCCAGCAACGCATCGAGGCCATGGTCGCGCAGGCTCTCCTCCGCCGACGCCAGCTCGTGCTCCGAGCCGCGCGCCACCAGCCGCAGGACCAGCTGCGCGTCATCCCGGGTAAGCCGTTGCCGTACATTGGCGAGGATCAAGGGACCACCCCCGGTCTCACGGTTCGTCAGGCTGCCTTCAACTAACGGACGAGCGTGCTGAATACTTGTTGCGCCCGACACGGATCCGGCAATACCCCGCGTTGCCGCCGGCGGATCCGGCCGCGACGTTAGCCTATCTCCATGCGGATTCTCCACATCGACACGGGCCGGGCGTGGCGGGGCGGACAGCGCCAGGCCTTCCTCCTGTCCCGCGCCCAGCGTGAGGCGGGTCACGAACCGCTCGTCGTGGCCACGCCTGATTCCCAGCTGCTGCGACGGGCGCGTGCCGCGCGTCTCGCCGTCAGCGCCGTGCCGGCGGCGAAGG
>JABWBJ010000557.1 GCA_013360595.1 Gemmatimonadaceae bacterium
CCATGAGCGCTGCACTCACCACGCGAAGGCGGCGGCTGGAGCCAGCGGCACGATCAACGGTCATTCGCAGCGGACGTCAGGTGTGGCCGCATAACGGATCTTTGGATGTTGCTGGATAGACGGATAGAGGAATTGCCTGTTCCAGTATAGCCGTTTCGGATAGACCTGCAATATCCGGATAACCGCGCCGGTTCCAGAAATGGCACACCAGCAAGCACCCGCAATCAGCCGGGTCGGACCGATTCCCCCAACGACTCCAACGGACTCCGCACCGCCCCAGGTCCGCGCTGCAGTACATGCGTGTAGATCATCGTCGTGCTCACGTCCGCATGCCCCAACAGCTCCTGCACGGTCCGGATATCGTACCCCTGCTCCAGCAGGTGCGTCGCGAACGAGTGCCGCAACGTGTGGCAACTCGCCCGCTTCCCCACCCCGGACCGCAGCACCGCCTCCTTCATGGCACGCTGCATCGCCGACTCATGGAAATGGTGCCGGCGCGGCTCGCCCGTCACGCCGTCCCGGTAACACCCGCTCGCCGGAAAGACCCACTGCCACGCCCACGTCCGCGCCGCCGTCGGCGATTTCGAGGCCAAGGCGCCCGGCAGCGCGACCGCGCCCCCACCCTGCGCCAGGTCACGTTCATGCAACCGCTTCACCCGGACCAGATGGGACCGCATCGGCTCGTGCAGCGCCCGCGGAAAGACCGTCGTCCGGTCCCTGTCCCCCTTCCCGCCCCTCACCACGATCGTGCAGCGGTCGAAGTCCACGTCCTTCACCCGGAGCCGAAGCGCCTCGAGCAGCCGCAGCCCGGAACCGTACAGCAGCATCCCGATCAGCCGCTTCATTCCCGTCAGGCACCCGAGAACCGCGTCGACCTCGCGCGCCGACAATACCACGGGCAGCCTTGGCGGCCGAAATGCGGGCGTGAATCCGTCCAGCCACGCCAGCCGATTCCCCCGCCCGTGCTCGAACGCAAACCGGAGCGCCGACAGCGCCTGCTTCTGCGTCGACGCCCCCACGCGCCGCTGCGTCGCGAGTGCCGACAGGAACGCCTTCAACGCCTCGATGTCGCTCGTCCCCGACGGCAACCGGCGACGCGCCCGCACGAATCGCTCCAGCCACGCCACATACACCTTCTCCGTCCGGGGACTGTACTGCCGCATCCGCAGCGCCTCGCGCGTGGCCCGTATCCACTCCCGCGATTCCGCACTCAGCTCGGGACGAAAGCGTCGGCTGCCCATGCCCCCAATCCTGCACTGGACGCGGGGCCGCGCTTCATCCTGGCAGCGCGGGTAGTGTCATTTTCACGCCGGCGGCGTCGGGTGGTCCCATCATCGGCCCCTCGGACCGTCGTGCCGTCGCCCTGCGCGTTCCGGAGGTCGCCTGATCCTGCGGCCCCGCTCGCACGCGAACGCGCGCAGTACGAGCAGGCGGAGTTCGCGGCAATCCCCTGAGGCCCCGCTCGCGCGCGAACGCGTGGGCGCGCCGCACGTCGCGGTCATCGAAGGCCAGCGGCTTCGCGCACAGGGCGAAATTCCCGGCCTCCAGGCCCGCACGGCGGCGGAG
>JABWBJ010000558.1 GCA_013360595.1 Gemmatimonadaceae bacterium
CCATCCTGCGCCAGGCCCCGGATCACCTGCTCGGCCTCATCCTCGCCGCCGCCGTGGCCACGGCACGCAGGAACGATCCGCAGCGCGCGGCGCTCGAGCGGCGACTGCTGGCCGCCGAGTCCGCGCAGCGCGCCCGCCAGCTCGAGGAGTACGTGCGCCACCGGGCCGACATCGACGCCGCCATCGCGGCCGCCCGCAACCGGCAGTGAAATCGTCATGACTCACCTCATCCACGTCGGTCACAGCCCGGATTCGGACGATGCGTTCATGTTTTACGCGCTCGCCGAAGGACTCATCGACACCGGCGATCTCGCGTACACCCATGAGCTGCAGGACATCGAGACCCTGAACCGCCGAGCCCTCCGCGGAGAGCTCGAGGTGACCGCGGTCTCCATTCACGCCTACGCGTTCCTGGCGGACCGGTACGCTCTCCTGCCAAGCGGCGCCTCCATGGGCGACCGGTACGGACCCCGTCTCGTCTCGTCGCGTACCGCGACACTTCGCGATGCGGCCCGGCAGCGCATCGCCGTGCCGGGCCTCCTGACGACCGCCTACCTCGCCCTTCGGCTCGCAGTCCCGGACTTCGAACCGGTCGTGATGCCATTTGATCAGATCGAGGAGGGCGTCGCCGACGGCTCGGTCGACTTCGGCCTCCTGATCCACGAGGGACAGCTGACGTACTCCGAAAGTGGGCTCCAGCTGGTGGCGGACCTGGGGGAATGGTGGTTTGGCCGAACGGGTCTGCCGCTGCCGCTGGGCGGAAACGTGGTCCGCCGCGACTTGGGAGAGGACACTATCAGACTTATATCAAGACATCTTCGCGCCAGTATCGACTTTGCGCTCGAGCATCGGACTGGAGCGCTCGATCACGCCATGCGCTTCGCGCGAGGACTCGACCGGAGCCGCGCCGACACCTTCGTCGGGATGTACGTGAACGAATGGACGCGCGACTACGGACCTCGCGGAAGGCTCGCGGTTCGAACCCTGCTCGAACGCGGCGTGGCGGCCGGGATCATTCCGCATGCGGTGACCGTGGACTTCGTGGACTGACGCCGGAGCCCCTCCTCCCGCCGGCGGCCGTCCCCCGGCCTAACGCACCATGATCGCGCACGCCGGGGCCCCGTTGCCCGCTTGACGGCGGCGCCTCGCCATTGTACTAGGTGGTCGCGGCGACGGACGCATTCGCTGCATCCCTATTCAACCGATCAACGACGCCCCGGCCGGCTTCGCCCGGGTGCCCCGACCGCCGGCCGGTTCCCGGCGCTTTCACCGCCAAGGAGGCGCGCTCACATGCCGCGTGACGACGAGTTCGAAAGGCCCCTTCGCTTTTCCGACGACGACGAAACCGAAGAAGTCGGGTATGGCGGGGCCTCCTACGACGAGGACGATGACGACGAGGAGGCCGGCTGGAGTTCCGGGAAGCAGGGGAGCGACCTCTGGGACGAGCCGGAAGAGGCGTCGCTCGACGAGGAGGAAGAACTCGCCGATCTGACCGAGGAGGCCGGCGGCGACGACGAGGAGGAGGTCGTCTTCGGCGCCCCGCCGCCCGCCCCACGC
>JABWBJ010000559.1 GCA_013360595.1 Gemmatimonadaceae bacterium
CGGATCACCCGGCCGTCGGCGGGATCCTTCTCGCGACGCACGAGTCCTTCGCGCTCGAGGGCGCGCACCAGCCGCGTCATCGTCGGCGGCTTCACCTGCTCCGCCGCGGCCAGCTCGCCCAGCGTCACCGGGCCGGCAAACACGATCACCGACAACGCCGACAGCCTTGGGCCCGTGAGGCCGCTCTGCTCGTCCTCGCTCCGCAGGGTGCGCAGCAGCCGGATAGCCAGTCGGTGGACCGCCTCCGCCAGTGCCTCGGGGCTCGCGCCCCCGCGCCCTCTTGCCCGCATGCCTCGGCCGTTGCAGTATTGGTTAGCAATGCTAACGATCGTTCCCTCGCGCCGCCAGTCCCCTCGTTGACGCCACGGAGGCTCACCATGACCCCGTCCCCCCTGCCCGGCCTCGGCCCCATCGGGCAGATCGCCATGACCGCCCACGACATCCCCCGGGCCGTGCGATTCTACCGGGACGCGCTCGGCATTCCGATGCTGTTTGAGGTCCCGCCGATGATGGCCTTCTTCAACTGCGGCGGCGTGCGGCTCATGCTCTCGCTTCCCGAGGGCGCCGCCCACGACCATCCGGGCTCGGTCCTGTACTTCAAGGTGGACGACCTCGATGCGATGCATGCCACGCTGCGCGGCCGGGGCGTGACGTTCCACGGCGACCCCCACCTGATCGCCCGCCTTCCCGACCACGAACTCTGGATGGCCTTCTTCCAGGACACCGAGGGGAACACGCTCGCGCTCATGACCGAGAAGCGCTGACCGGCGGCCGGGGCCGCCGGATGCGCTTGACGCGGCGCGAAACGAAGCCATTGTATCGGATGGCGAGTCGAGGTGCCATGAACGCCTACAACTTCACCGAGCGGGTACGTCGAGCCCTCCAAAGGGCCCGCGACGAGGCGCTGGCGCTCCGGCACGAGTACGTCGGCACCGAGCACCTCCTGCTGGCTCTCTGCGTGCGGGAGCGTGACGTCGGCGAAGGCGTCGCGACCGCCGCGCTCGACCGCCTCGGCGTCGACCTCGAGGCGGTCCGCGAGACGGTTCTCAAGCTGGTGAAGCCAGGACACGGCACCGCCGCCGGCCCGGACCTCCCGTATACGAGCCGCGCGAAGCGCGCCCTGGAACTCGCCGTGTCGGAAGCCCGGCGGCTCCAGCACTCGTACGTTGGCACGGAGCACCTCCTGCTCGGACTGGTGGCCGAGGAACGCGGCATCGGGGCCCAGTCGCTGCACGCGCATGGCGTTTCCCTCCCCCGCCTCGAGGAGACGATCCTCGCCCTGCTCGGCACGGATGGACCCGGCGCGGTGGCACCATCGAACCGGCCGGCGGAATCCGTTCCGCTCGTGGTCACCGTTCTCGTGGAACACGGCGAGGGACGCCTCGAGGCCAGGAAGTTCCGCACCGCGCGGGAGGCGGCGCAGTTTCTCCTTCACCTGGATGCCTGACGAGCGATGAACGACGCCACCAACGACGTACTCGACGGCGGCACCCTGCCCGCCCTGCTGGCCCGGCGCGCGCGCCAGGCCTCGGATCACCGGCTGGCGACCGAG
>JABWBJ010000560.1 GCA_013360595.1 Gemmatimonadaceae bacterium
CGTCCGTTCCGCCATCGCCCCGTGTTTCGGTCGCCGCCGTGGAATCGGGGCCGGCGGAACGGACGAGCGCGCCGCGGATCGGTACGCGCGTGGTGGCGTCGACGACCTGGCCGCTGACGGTGATTCGGGCCTGTGCGCTGAGCGGCGGCGGAGTCACGAGGACCGCCAGCAGCGCGGTGGAGATGACAGGGAGTCGCATGGTCGCATCCGGCTCGGGACTCGGCCGGCCTCCCACGAGCGACTCGGCAGCTGGCGTCGAAGCCGCACCCAGCGTGGCGCTCCTGGCGCCCCGGACCGTGCCACGGTCCCCCGCTGCAGCAGCGATCCCGGAGGGATCGCTCACTCGCGTCTTCCTACGCCGGTACTAACCGGATCAGGTTCGCGGGACTCTCTCAGCTCCGAGCGGACGCACGGAGCACCCCGGACGAGTGACGTGAAGTATACAGCCTGTTCCGCGAACGAAAAACGGGCCCCGTGAGGGCCCGTTTCCGTCGGAGTGGCCAGGGGCAGAATCGAACTGCCGACACGCGGATTTTCAGTCCGCTGCTCTACCAACTGAGCTACCTGGCCGGGAGGGAGAAACGTAAACGATCACCGGGCAGGCGGGCAGGCGCTCGGGGGATACGGGGCGGCGGGCTGCCTATCCCCGCGGCCGGTCGCCCACCGAGGCGGTGATCACAGACTTGATCCCGCCGCGCACGTTGAAGTCCCCCACGACCTGCATCCACCGCGGTGCGACGGCCGCGCTCAGATCGTCCAGGATCCGGTTCACCGCACGTTCATAGAACACGGCCGAATCCCGGTAACTCCACAGGTACAGCTTCAGGCTCTTGAGCTCGAGGCACTTCGCGGCCGGGACGTAGGTGATCACGATCGTCCCGAAGTCCGGCGCCCCACCCTTGAGCAAGGCCAGTTCCGACGCGTCCGACTCCACGCCCCCGAGCGGACAGAGCGACGTGAACTCATGGCACGTCATGTGGATCTCGTACGGCCGGTCCGGATACGGATTCGGAAACGACTCGAGCAGTTCTGGCTTCGGCATGTCATGAATCTACCGGCCCCGGCCGTCCGGCTGCGAGACGATTCGTGACCGTTGTGATATGGACAGGCCGGACCCGCGACCATACGTTCGAATCGTCGGCGTAGAAACGCCGGCCCGGCCGCCGCGAGAACGGCGCGGCGGCACAAGCCCCCCGGGACTCCCCGGGGGGCGCTCTTTTCGAAGCTGGTTGCTGCGTGCTGCTTGCTCCCTGCTGCGTGCTCCGTTCAGTGCTGGAGCTGGAGCTGGAGCTGGCGCTGGAGCTGGCGCTCGGCGCTCAGCTCATCTCCCTCGCAGCTCCCGCGACCGCTCCTCCAGCAGTTTCCGCTCGTCCGCGGTCAGGCTCTCCAGCCCCGACTCCGAGATCTTGTCGAGCACCCGATCGAGTTCGGCCTGGCCGTCGCGAGCCGGCCGGTCCGCGACCGGCGCCGGCGACGGCGC
>JABWBJ010000561.1 GCA_013360595.1 Gemmatimonadaceae bacterium
CTCGATCAGCTGCGGGCGGTGCTGGGGCCCGCGGTCACGGCGGCCCGCCAGCTCGGGCTCGCGCCTGACGAGGCGGCCGAAGCGTTCCGGCAGCTCGTGCAGGGATCCACCACGGACCACGGGAGTGAGCGATGACAGCGGCCTTCTCCTTTCGCGGCGTCACGAAGCGGTTCGGCAAGACCACGGCGCTCGACGGCATCACGCTGGACGCGGCGCCCGACCGCATCATCGGCCTGATCGGGAAGAACGGGAGCGGCAAGAGCACGCTCCTGCGGCATGTGGTCGGTCTGCAGCTGCCCACGGCCGGCGAGTGCCTGACGTTCGGCGTGCCGACGCCGGCGCTGGATGCGGCGGAGCTGTCACGGATCGGCGTGGTCCACCAGGACGACAGGTTCCTGACCTGGATGCGGGCCGATCAGATGATCCGGTACGTCGGGTCGTTCTACGAGCGATGGGACGCCGGCCTCGCGGACCGGCTGGCCCGCATGCTCGAGCTCGACGTGAGCGCGCGCATCCGGTCGCTGTCGCCCGGCAACATCCAGAAGCTGGCGATCATCCTTGCCGTCTGTCACCACCCGACGCTGCTCCTGCTCGACGAGCCGCTGAGCGACCTCGATCCGATCGCCCGCGAGGCCACCCTGGCGCTGATCCTGGAACGGTTTCGGTCCGGCGACATGACCATCGTGATCTCGTCCCACATTCTGCGGGACGTCGAGCAGATCGTGGACAGCGTGATCTGCCTCGACCGGGGCCGGCTCGTCACGCACGAATCGCTGGATGCCCTGCAGGAGCGGTACGCGGAGTGGGTGCTCGCCTCGACGGATGGATTGCTGCCGGCCGCCTTCACCGAACCGTACGTGCTCGAGTACTCCGGTAACGCGCACCAGGCGCGGCTGGTGGTGCGCGATCCCGGTGCGCACGAGGCCGACTTCGTCCGCCGGCACGGCGTGGACGTGACGCGGCGGCCACTGAACCTGGAGCGGATCTTCCCCCTTCTGATCGATCACCGGAGGGACCGGTCGCCGAACGCGTCGGAGGAGTTGGCCGCATGGCGGTAGGCCCTGGCGGATCGCCGGCCCGATTTCCGCTGCCGTTCTTCCGGCTCATCCGGCGGTGGATCTACCTCCCGTTGCTGCTCTGGATCGGCGGACTGCTGACGATGGTGTCGCTCGTCGAGCTGCCGGGGGGCGACATGGCCTTGCCGCGTCCGTCCGGCGATGGATCATTCGGCGCCGCCGAATGGGTGAGCGTATTCCGCCTCGTGATCGCCGGGCCGGCGAGCGCAGGCTTCCTGGCATCGATGGCGGTGCTCGACCTGATGAAGGGCGTCTTCTCATGGACGCTCCCCGCCGTTCGTGAGCGGCTGCTGTCGGGGCAGGCGCTGCTGGGGGTGCTGCTCTCGGCGGTTCTGGCCGTGGCGCTCGCCGGCGAGACGGGGAGCCTGACGATGATCGCGGTGGGCGCGCTGGGGCTGCTCGCCTTTGCCGTCGGTGGCAGCCTGCCGCGCGTCTCATCGGTGGCGGCATTCGCGATCCGCATGGCGGCGCTC
>JABWBJ010000562.1 GCA_013360595.1 Gemmatimonadaceae bacterium
GACCGCGGTCCGGTCTACGTCGCCGCGGTCGCCGGACCGAAACGCGCGTGGGTGGGCGTCGGTCCGTGCTCCGGGCCGCCGGCGGAGCCGCTCCGGTTCGTGGACTTCCTCGCCACACTGGTCGCGACGCTTCACCGCTCGCGGTTCGAGGTGGAGCACGCCGCGGTCGAACTCGCCGAGCGGTACGAGGAAATCAATCTGCTCTATACCACGAGCGAGATCTTCGGCCGCACCGTCTCGCTGGAGGAAGCGGCGGCGCGCATCCTCGAGGAGATCGCCGACACGGTCGGCGCCTCGCGCGGCGCGCTCCTCGTCCACGACCGTCTCACTGAAACGCTGCAGGTCGTGACCGCGCTGGGCTTCGATCCCAAGGACGCGCCTCCGGTGCCGGTGAACGACCCGCGTTCGGGCACGGCGCGGGTCTTCCGGGAACAGCGCGCGGTGATCGTCGACCCGGCGCCGGGCGATGCGGGCGACCCCTTCCAGCAGGGATCGATGCTGTCGGTGCCGATCCTGTGGACCAACCCGGGCCACGCGCCCCTGCCGCTGGGCGTGGTGAACCTCTCGGGGCGGCGCACGGGGATCCCGTTCACGAGCGGCGACGAAAAGCTCGTCTCCGCCATCGCCACGCAGATCGGCACCGCGATCCAGATCAACCGCCTCGTGAGGTCGTCGCTCAACCAGCAGCGGCTCCAGCACGAACTGCAGCTGGCGAACGACCTGCAGATGAAGCTGCTGCCGAAGCCCTCGCTCTTCCTGCCCGAGGCCGACGTCGCGGCGCGCGTCGTCCCCGCCGAAAGCGTGGGCGGCGACTTCTACCACCTGTTCCGTCTTGGCGATGGAAAGACCGGCGTCATGGTCGGCGACGTGACCAGCCACGGGTATCGCGCCGCCCTCATCATGGCGCTCGTGATGAGCGCGGCCTCCGTCCACGCCCAGACCACGGCCGATCCGCAGGAGATGCTCAACGCCATTCTGGCGACCATCGCCGAGGAGCTCGAGCGGACCGAGATGTTCGTCTCGGCCTTCTATGCCGTGATCGATCCGTTCCGCCGGCGGCTGACCTTCGCGAACGCCGGCCATCCGCACGCCTTCGTCGTCGGCGCCGACGGGTGTGCGGAGCGGCTCCCCGCCGGCGCGCCGCCGCTGGGCATGACTCCCGCCGTTCCGGCGACGCAGGAGCGCCCGTGGGATCCGGGCACGGATCTCCTCGTCATCTTCACCGACGGGCTGACGGATGCGCGGAACCGCTTTGACCAGCGCTTCGGCGAACCGGCGGTGCTCGAGGCCATCCAGGCGCACCGGAGCGCTTCACCCAAAGCGATCCTCGATCAGGTGCTGGCGCGGCTGCAGCACCACACCGGCGACGTGACGCGGCGCGATGACCTGACGGTGGTCATCGCCCGCGCCTAGCCCCGGCGTCGTGGCCGGCGAGCGAGGCGCCCTCCCACCGCCACGGAAGCGCTTCGGCCAGCACTTCCTGACGGATCCACGCGCCCTCGATCGGATCGTCGACGCCCTGGCGCCCGCGCCCGGGGACACGGTC
>JABWBJ010000073.1 GCA_013360595.1 Gemmatimonadaceae bacterium
CACGCTGGCGCGGCTCGCGGCCAGCCCCGGCGCGGCGCGGTTGAACGCGCTGCTGGCCCTCGTCACGGGATTCGAGGCGATCATCCTCGGCGCGGCGCTGTTCGCTCTCACCCGCGACGTGGACCGCGACCTGGCGGTGATCGCGTTCGCGTGCCGCCTGGGCGAGGGCGTGGTGAACAGCATCTCGGCGGCAGGATCGCTGGCGCTCCTGGGGGTTGCCGCCGCCGCCGCGGCTGCCACGGGCGCGAGCGCCGAGGCTCACGTCGCGGTAGGGGCGTATCTGTTGCGCGACAGCATCGTGGTGAGCGCCTCGCTCTTCGCCGTCGGGAGCGCGGTCTTTTCGTGGCTCTTCCTCAGGGTGCGCGACGTGCCGCGCCGGCTGGCGCAGCTCGGCGTGGCGGCGTCGGTGCTGCTCGTGGTGGTGCTCCCGGCGCAGATGCTGGGCCTGGTGCGGGGGATGGCGGCGAACCTGATCTGGCTGCCGATGCTGGTCTTCGAGGTGGTCTTCGCGGGCTGGCTGATCGTGCGCGGCGTCGGCGAGCGCGCCGTGCCGGTTCGGGAGGGCGCGTAGATGCGCGCCACGGGAGAACGGCTGTTACCGGTCGCGGTCGCCCGTCTGGCAGGGGTGTGCTATCTGCTGACCGTCGTGCTGGGCGGGATCGGGGAAACGCTGCAGAGCCAGGTCGTGGTGGCCGGCGATGCCGTGGCCACGGCGGCGCGCATCGCCGCCGAGGGGGGGCCGGTGCGCGCCGCCTTCGCGCTCTTCATGCTGGAGATGACGTGCCAGGTGGCCACGACGGCGCTCTTCTACGAACTGTTCCGGCCAGTGAACCGCGCCGTGTCGTTGATCGCGGCCTTCGTGAGCGTGGTCGGCATCACGATCAAGGCGATGAGCCGCCTGTTCATGATCGCGCCGCTCACCATCCTCGGAGGGGCCGAGTACTTCACGGCCTTCGATCCCGGGCAACTGAACGCCCTGGCGATGTTCTCGCTGCGACTGAACACACAGGGCGCGGGGATCGCGCTCGTGTTCTTCGGGTTCAGCGCGTTGCTCCTCGGATATCTGGTGCTCAGGTCCACGTTCCTGCCCGGGTTCCTGGGCGTGCTCAGCGTGCTCGGCGGGATCGGCTGGCTGTCGTTCCTCCATCCGCCGTTTGCCGACGGGGTCTTCCCGTTCGTCGCCGCCGTGGGGATCCTCGGCGCGTTGGCGATGATCGGGTGGCTGCTGATGAAGGGCGTGGACGAGGCGCGCTGGCGGGAGCAGGCGGCGAGGGCCTGAGGTTCCGGCGGCGGGGTGGTGGCGATCCGGCAGGCCGGTCGCCAGACTTGGCGGGTCTCACTCCAGCCGCCCGATGCTCAGGACCTTTCTCTTCCCGCTGACACTCGCCGCCGCGGTTCCTTCGCTGCCGGCGCAGTCGACTCCAACGCCCGCCGAGACCCTCGACAGCGTCTTCGCGCCGGTGAAATGGCGCTCCATCGGGCCCTTCCGTGGCGGCCGTTCGGTGGCAGCGACGGGCGTGGCCGGTGACCCGAAGACGTACTACATGGGGACGACCGGCGGCGGCCTCTGGAAGACGGACAACATGGGCATCAGCTGGCGCAACGTCTCCGACGGTTTCTTCCGAACGGGCACGATCGGCGCGATCGCGGTCGCCGAGAGCGATCCGAACGTCGTGTACGTCGGCACGGGCGAGCATGCCATTCGGGGCGTGATGACGCACTCGGGGGATGGCGTCTACCGTTCCACCGACGCCGGCAAGACGTGGAAGAAGGTCGGGCTCGACTCCACGCGGCACATCTCGCGCATTGTCGTGCACCCGAAGAACCCGGAGGTGGTGCTCGTCGCGGCGCAGGGCGCCCTGTACGGTCCGAATCGCGAACGGGGCATCTTCAAGTCGGTGGACGGGGGCGCCACGTGGAGGCACGTGCTCTACGTCGATGACCGGACGGGAGCGGCCGAACTGTCCATGGACGCGACCAATCCGCGCATCCTCTACGCGGCGCTGTGGGAGCATGGCCGGCTGCCGTGGAAGATCATCAGCGGCGGGCCCGGCAGCGGGCTGTACAAGTCGACCGACGGCGGCGACACCTGGACGAAGATGACCGAAGGGCTTCCCGCGAAGATGGGGAAGATGGCGATCGCCGTCAGCCGCTCGAATCCGGAGAAGGTGTACGCGCTCATCGAGAGCGACTCGCACGAGGACGAGCGCGGCCTCTACGTCTCCACGAATGCCGGCAAGCGCTGGAGCCAGGTGACCAGCGAGCCACGCCTGGTCCAGCGCGCCTGGTACTACATCGAGCTGTTCGTCGACCCGAAGAACGAGAACTCGATCTACGTGCTGAGCGCCCCGGCGCTGCGCTCCGACGACGGCGGCAGGACCTGGGAGGAGGTGGACGGGGTCCACGGCGACTACCACGACATGTGGATCAACCCGGACGATCCCTCCAACTTCATTCTCGCCGATGACGGCGGGGCGGTGGTGACGTTCGACCGGGGGAAAAGCTGGAGCTCGCAGGCCAACATGCCGACGGCTCAGCTGTACCGGATCAACGTGGACAACCGGTTCCCCTACCGCATCTACGCCGGGCAGCAGGACAACACGTCGGTCGTGATCTCGAGCCGCGAACTCTCGTCAGGCGGGATCACGACGGCCAGCTGGGAGCCCTCGGCGGGCGGCGAGAGCGCCTTCCTCGCCTTCGATCCCGACAACCCGCGGTACGTGATGGGGGGCAGCTACCAGGGGACGGTGGAGGTGCTGGACACGAGGGCCAGCGCCGGCACGCAGGTCATGGCCGCGCCGATCCAGTACCTGGGCATGGACGCGAAGGACATGAAGTACCGGTACAACTGGAATGCGCCGATCATCTGGAGCCGGCACGAGCCGAACACGTTCTACCACGGCGCGCAGGTGCTGCTCAAGACGTCGGACCTGGGGAAGACGTGGCGCGAAGTCTCTCCGGACCTGACGCGGAACGAGAAGGAGAAGCAGGGGAAGCCCGGCGGTCCGCTGACCAACGAGGCGGTGGGGGCCGAGAACTACGGGACCATCGCCTACGTGGCCGAGTCGCCGCACGAGCGCGGCGTGCTCTGGACCGGGAGCGACGACGGACTGGTGCACGTCACGCGCGACAACGGCGCGACCTGGAGAAACGTGACGCCGCGCGGACTGGCGGAGAGCCTGATCAACGCCATCGAGGTGTCACCCCACGACCGTGGCACGGCGTACATCGCCACGACCCGCTACAAGTTCAACGACCACGCGCCGGGACTGTACAAGACGACCGATTACGGCGCGACCTGGACCAGGATCGACCGCGGGATTCCGGCCGAGGCGTTCACGCGCGTGGTGCGCGAGGATGACGTGCGGCGCGATCTGCTGTTCGCGGGCACGGAGCGCGGCCTCTTCATCTCGTGGAACGGGGGCCGCGACTGGTCGCCCTTCCAGCTCAACCTGCCCATGGCGCCGATCACGGACCTCCGGGTACACCAGGGGAACCTGATCGCCGCCACGTCGGGGCGGAGCTTCTGGATTCTGGACGACCTGTCGCTCGTCAGGCAGCACCGGACCGACAGGCCGTCCTTCCATCTGTATCGGCCGGCGGACGCGCACCTGGTCAACGGCAGTTCCGAGCTGAACGCACCGGACGACGACTTCACCGGCGCGCACCCGTTCCGCGGCGTGAACCCGGCCAACGGCATCGTCCTGTACTACCGCCTGCCGGAGCTCGCGAAATCGGATGAGGTGACGCTGGAGGTCACGGACGCATCGGGGCGCGTCGTGCGGTCGTTCACATCCGGCAAGGACACCACCTTCAAGCGGTGGGATGGCGGGCCGCCGCCGGCGGCCGTGCTCCCGAAGAACAAGGGACTGAACCGCTTCGTCTGGGACATGCGGCACCAGACGATGCCGGGCGTACCCGGCGTGTACATCGAGGCGAACTACCGGGGCCACAAGGCCTCGCCGGGGCCGTACCGGTTCACGCTCAAAGCCGCCGACCGCGTGGCGACGACCGACGCATCCATCCTTCCCAATCCGCTCTACGCGACGGACGCGGCGACGTACGCCGAGTATGACGCATTCATGTCGGAGATGGAGCGCGCGCTGGCGGCGATGCACGAGACCGTGAACCAGCTGGCCGACGTGCAGGCCCAGCTCAAGGCGGTGCAGGCGGCGCTCCCCGCCGACGAGAAGCACGCTGCGGCGCGGCGCGACGCGGATTCCCTCATGGTCCGCCTCAAGGCCTGGGATGCCGACATGGTGAGCCGGCGCTCGCGCGCCTACGACGACGTGGAGAACTTCGAGCAGAAGTTCACGGCGAACTACCTGTTCCTGATCAATGCCACGGACAGCGATCTCCCGCGGATCAACCAGCCGTCGCGCGACCGCCGCGTGCAGCTCGATGCCGAATGGGCGCGGCTCAAGGCGCGCTCGGACGCGATGATCGACACAGAGCTGCCGGCGCTGAACCGGAAGCTCTGGGACCTGGGGATCGGGGCGATCTGGTGGAAGGGGGCGCCGAGGCCGGGAGTGATCGTTCCCTGAGCGCCGAGCACGCGCCGTCCGGGGGGGCTCGCGTGCGTGACCTCCCGCCCCGTGCAGCTGGGACGAGGTGGCGTCGGGTGACGTGCAACCGCGCGGGCTGACACTCCGCGGCATGCCGGCGCGGGTCGCCGCGCTCGGCGACCTGTGGGTAACGCTGCTCGGCCGATCAGGTGGGTGGCTCATCCCGGCTCGCGCCGCCACTGCGACCCGGGCGAGGCAGCGCCGTCGGCGGGAGGATGCCGTTCAGCCGCATGTAATTCGCGAGCTGGCTGTAGTGATCGGCGATGTCGAGCGCATGACCGAGGACCATGGCCGCTCGCGTCGTCTGCCGCGTGTTGCCGCCGAGGGTCAGCGACACCGTCTCGGCAAGCTTCGCGTCGTCGAGCTGCGCCAGCGCCTCCTGACAGAAGGCGAAAGACGCCTTGAGCCTGGTGACCAGCTTCTCCCGAGGCCACCGGGCCTTCACCGAATCGGCGGTGCTCGTCTCCTCGGCGTCCACGGTCGCCTTCTTGTCGCCGAACGCATTGCAGAAGAGGTAGTTGTCGCTGGCCAGGTGCTGCGCGATGTACCCGATGGTGAGCTGCGCGGGCGTCGGCTTGTAGCTGAACAGGCGCTCGGGGATGGAATCGAACGCTTGCGCAAGGTTGCGCTCCAGCGTCGTGATCCGCCCGCGGAACGCCGCGGTAATCGGATTGGCGGGCGGCCCGCCCTGCGCGGCGAGGCTGGCCGGTATGGCGAGCGCGAGAATCAGTGAACGCGAAACCTTCATACGTTGTCTCCCGGTCGAATGCATTGGATCGTGATTCTGGGTCGAAGGGTTCGATTCCGCAACACCGGGGAGGGCGGCGGCGGCGCGACGTGGGCAGGGCCGTCCTGCTGGCCCTGAGGGCGGCCGGTCGCGACCCCGTCCCCCGGGGCCGCGGATGGTCGTCTTGCGCTTTGGCGAATGGCGGCGAGCTTCTGGTCGATCCCGGGTCGACGGTGACGCGGGAGGAACGCGCACGGGCGGGGTGCGCCGCTGTCTCCCGCGGCTTTGTGGAGGAACCTGGGAATGCTCGTATCTCCTGTGCGACGTGCGGTCCGCGCCGGTCTGGCCGCGATGGCCCTGTTCCTGGCGGCATGCGGTGGCGGGGATGGTGGAGGCGGCGATCCGACGGGGCCGGACGATGCGAGCAACCGGGCCGTGGGGTCCATCACATTGATCGCGGGCGGCAACCAGAACGTCGGACCGGCGACGATCGTCCCGAGCGCCCCGACGGTGCAGGTGAAGAGCGATCGTGGAAACCCGCTCCGCGGGGCCACGGTCGTGCTGAGCGTGGAGAACGGGCGTGGCACGCTGGACGCGTCGAGCGTGACGACCGACGCCAGCGGCAACGCGTCGTTCCCGCGATGGGTGGCGCCGCTCACGGTCGGGGAATTCGCGGTCAACGCCGTGGCGTCCGGCCCGGCGGGCGGTTCGGCGAGTGTGCGGGTGACCGCGAGCGTGGTGGACGCGGCCCAGCAGTCCGTCACCCAGACGGTCGGCGCCGGCGGCGGGACCATCAGCATTCCGTCCGCCGTGCCGCCGCTCGGCGGGCTGCAGATTCAGGTGCCACCGGGGTCCTTCTCCCGAAGCACAACCTTCAGCATCCAGTACGGGCCCGCACCTCTGCTTCCGGCGCACCTGACGCTGGCCTCGCCGCTCATCGGGATCTCGGCGGGAACCACTCCCTCGGATTCGATCATCGACATCCGGATTCCCGTGACGGGGACGCTGGGAACCGGCCAGGTCATTCGGGCGTTCGCCGTGGCGGCCGACAACGGACTCATCCCCATCCCGACGAAGTCGTCCACCGAGAGTTCGATCACGATCGGCATCACCGATTTCACCAGCGCGGCAGCGGCCCTGCACTGGACGGCCCGCGTCGTGTACCCGGGAGGCGCGGCGCCGTCCGTGCTCTCGAATTTCGGCATCCGCATTCTGACCGCGTTCTGGACGCCGCCAGCGACCGGAACCTTTGGCGTGGGCTTTGCCGTGGGCCGCGACAACATGGGCTTCGTCAACTACGGATCCGTCGGCGCGGCGGGCGGCTTCTGCGCCGGCTCTACGGTCGCTGCCGGTGGCTGGTTCAGGAAGAAGAGCGATGCCGTCCTGCTGACCGCACGCGCCCAGTATCCGAGCCTCCTGTCCGATGCCGAAACCGGCGGGTGGTGGATGACGAGCCAGCTCAACCCCGCGGTGAGGCTTGCCACCGAGTTGCAGAAACGGTACGGCCCGATCGCCAACACGATCGGCAACTGGAGGTACGACCGACTGGCCCAGAACGACAGGACGGTCTGGGTGAATGCGCTGTACCAGCTCGTCAACGGGACGCAGCCGGTCTTCCTCGCGATCTTTGACGCCGGCCTGACCGCCGGGCACGCCATCCTCGCGCATCGCGTTGATGCCGGCAACGGCCGGCTCTTCGTTTCCGACCCGAACTACCCGGAGACCGAGCGCGAGATGCAGTGGAACGCTGCATCGGCCACCTGGTCCCCGTTCATGGCGAGCTCGAATCGCGGAACACCGAACAACACGCCGTACGTGCTGTTCGCCGACGCGTCGTACCTGTTCTGGGAGCAGCGCAGCTATATCGCCGGGGTCATCGATTCATACAACGCGAATCGCCTCGTTGGGCAGTTTCCCAATGCCACCGGCGTGGTGCGCCGTAAGGATGGGAGCGAGGTTTCGATCGACAATCCCGTCACCGCGTTCGACGTGCAGGCGCGCGACAATGACCTGGTGTTCCGGTTCACGAGCATCGGGAGCGGCGCGGCTCACGTCATCAATGCCACCAACAGATCAGGAACGGCGGCGCCGACGGCGATCCCGAACAACACCACCGACCTGACCGTTCCGCTCGAGTTCGGCGAGAACAAGATCGGGGTGGTGCTCGAGCAGACGACCTCGCCGGGGAAGACCAGCTGGCGGGACGCCAAACTGTTCGTGGTGAACCGGGCGCGTCCTAGGATCAGCTTCCTGCAACAGCCGGCCAACGGCAAGGAGAATGAGTCGTTTTCGATCAAGGTTGGCCTGGTGGACGAGGTTGGGACTCCCGTACCCGGGGTCTACTCCCTGTTCCTCACGCTCCAGGGCGGCGCGGCGGGCGCCGTGCTTACGGGCGGTGGTGCGTTCAGCACGCTCGCCGATGGAACCGCGACGCTGAGCATCTCGGTCAGCAAAGCGGGGACAGGGTACACCCTGCAGGTGTCGGGTGCGAATCTTACCCCCGTCACCAGCAGCGCCTTCGACATCGAGGCGGCGGGCGCCTTCACGGGCCGGGTGGTCCACGCGGTCAGCGGCCAGGGGTTGGGCGGCGTCTCGATCGTTGTGGGCGACATCTTCGGCGATCACGCGACGACGTCGCTGCCCAACGGCGACTGGACCGTGACGGGGGTCGGAGGCGGCACCTTCGACATCACCGCGACGATGACCGGATTCGTGTCGACGACGCTCTTCAACCAGGTCCTGACCCCACCCTCGACCGTTGTCGAGCCGATTCCGCTGGTGCCGGATGCCGGACCGGGCGGCGTGTTCGGGCAGATCCGGAACGCCGTCAACGCCCAGCTGATCACGAGCCTGACGACGGTCGAGGCGCGCGCGGGCATGAACGCTTCCACCGGACCGGTTGCGTTCTCGCAGAACACGACGACGGGCTCCTACGCGCTGCCCAACCTGCCCGCCGGCGTCTACACGCTCACGGCGACGAACCCGGCCTATCACTCGACCAGCCGCACCGGCGTGGTCGTGGGCGGCGGCCCGGCGACCCAGGGACCCGACCTGGTCATGAACCCGCTCGGTGGCGGGGTGGCACGCGTCGTCCTTACGTGGGGGGCAACGCCGTCCGACCTGGACTCGCACATGACCGGCCCAACGACGGGTGGCGCCCGCTTCTGGCGCTACTACGCCAGCCCGGGCAACTGCCAGGTGGCGCCGTTTGTGTGCCTCGATGTCGACGACGTCAGCGGCCACGGGCCGGAGACCATGACGATCGGTCAACTCACCCCAGGCGTGTACCGGTACTACGTCTACGACTTCTCCAACCGGACCAACAACGCCTCGACCGCGCTCGGATCGTCCGGAGCCAAGGTCCAGCTCTTCATTGGCGGCCAGGTCCACAACTTCTTCGTGCCATCGGGCACCGGGAACGCGTGGGCAGTCTTCACATGGGATGGCACCACCGTGACGCCGCTGAACCAGCTCTACACCATCAACGGCACGCCGCAGCCGGCGCGACTCCTCGGGCTGTCGTTCCCGGATGCGGTCCAGGCCGACCTCCGGCGACTGCTCGACCTGCCGCCAAAGCGATGAACACGGCCTCACGCGGGAATCCCGATGCTGTCACGTGATCTCGATGCCGCCGCGGTTCGCGTTCTCGGCGCTCTGATCGAGAAGGAGCTCGCGACACCGGACCACTACCCGCTGTCGCTGAACGCGCTCACGGCCGCGTGCAACCAGATCTCGAACCGCGAGCCGGTGATGGCCCTGGCCGAGCGGGAGGTTTCGGCGGCCGTGGACGACCTGCGCCGGCGCGGGCTGGTGCGGTCGATCCAGTCGATCGGTTCGCGGGTCCCCAAGTACCAGCATCTGCTCGGCGAATTCGATGATCTGGACCGGACGAAACTCGCGGTGCTGTGCGTGCTCTCGCTGCGGGGGCCCCAGACGGCGGCCGAGGTGCGGACGCGCGCGTCGCGCCTGCTGCCGGATGATGCCGCGGCCGGAATCGACGCCGCGCT
>JABWBJ010000563.1 GCA_013360595.1 Gemmatimonadaceae bacterium
CACCGCTCCGCGCGCGGCGCCCAGTGGTTCGCCCGCGCGCACAACCGGCTGGCCGGCGTGGGGAAGATGCGCTCCGCTCACGACGCCCGGACCGCCGGCAGCGCGGCCTCGATCACCGCCCGGTTCGGCTCCTCCCACGGTGGCAGCTTGAGGGCCGATCCAAGCGAGGCGACCTCCTCGTCCACCGTGAAGCCGGGCGGAATCGTCGCCACTTCGAACAGGACGCCGCCGGGCTCCCGGAAGTAGATCGACCGGAAGTACTGCCGGTCGAGCACCTCGGTGACAGGCACGCCCCGCCGCACCAGTTCCTGGCGGAGCGCCAGCTGCTGCGAGGGATCGTCGACCGCGAAGGCGACGTGATGCACCGTGCCGATCCCGTTCACGGCCGCCGGCGCGTTCTCGTCCCGCACGATCTCGACGAGCCGGCCCGGCGCGTCGCCGTTCACGGCCACGCGGAGCCCGCGCTCCCCTTCCCCCGCCACCGACGTCTCCATGAAGTCGCTCATGAAGGCCAGCGTGCGCTGCGGGTCGCGCACCGTCAGCGTCACGCCGTGGATGCCCCGCAGGGCGTGCGCGTCGGGGATGTCCCGCTTCGGCCACGGCGGCCGCGGATCCGAGCGGCTCTCGACGATCCGGATCGTCAGGCCGGAAGGATCGCGAAGGCGGATCGCCTCCTCGCCGAAACCCGAGTCCTCCAGCGTGAACTCCACGCCCGCGAACGCCAACCGCTCGGCCCAGAACTCCAGCGAGCCGTCGGGGGCGGAGAAGGACGTCTCCGTGATCTGGCCGGCGCCGTGCACACCCGGTCGCACGCCCAGATGACCGTACGGAAACGTCGTCATGATGGTGCCCGGTGTGCCGCGCTCATTGCCGTAGTAGAAGTGGTAGACGCGCGGGTTGTCGAAGTTGACGGTCTTCTTCACCAGGCGCTGGCCGAGCACGCCGGTGTAGAAGTCGAGGTCCTCCTGGGCGGCGCTCACCGTGGCCGTGACGTGGTGCAGCGATCGAATGGGCCTGTCCATGAGCGGCAGAACCGGGGTTATCGGCGAAAGAGGGCGCGCACCAGCGCCGCCGGCGCGGCGGCGATCGCCGCCGCGAGGACCGAGGCGCCGATGATGGACAGCCGGTCCGCGCCGCGGAGCCGCCCGTACGGAGGAAACAGCGCCGCGAAGACGACCACCACCAGCCACACGACGATCGTCATCAGGAGCAGTGCGGTCACGAGCCGGACCCGCGGCTGCACCGGCGCGCGCCGCGCATGGAGCTCCCACATGCTGTACAGCAGGACGGCGTTGAACAGCAGGGCCACCGCGTTCGCGGCGAGGTTGGCTGACCCGATGGCGGGCACGGCCCGGTAGAGCGCCTGGGTCTGCCCGTCGGGATCGATGACGTTCATCACGTTGGCGATCGAACCGATCACGCCGAGGACGCCGACGACCGTCGCGACCGCGATGCGCATCGGCGGCGACACCCGGTCGATCACACCGGCCACGCGGCGCGCCAGCTCCGGCGGTCCGGGCCGGACCACC
>JABWBJ010000564.1 GCA_013360595.1 Gemmatimonadaceae bacterium
CCCGCGGACGGCGGCGGTTCGCCGCCAGGCACTCCTGGAAGGCGCGATCGCGGCCGGACTCGCGCGGCTCGCCGAGTCGCAGGGATCCGACCGCACGCAGTGGCGCTGGGGCCGGATCAACACCAGCCAGATGCCGCATGCCCTCGTGCGCGCCTTCGACATTCCATCCGTGGAGCGGCACGGCGGCGCCGGCTTCGTGGCCGCGGTGGGCGCGACCTATCGGGAGATCTTCGACATGGGCAGCCTGGACAGCTCCCTGGCGACGAATGCGCCGGGACAGTCAGGGCAACCCTTCAGCCCCTTCTACCAGAACCTCGTGGAGAGCTTCGGGCGCGGGGAGTATTTCCCGCTCGTCTGGTCCCGCGGCGCAGTCGAGCGCGTCGCGCGTTTTCGCCTGGTGTTGAATCCGCGCTGAGCGGCCCGCGGCCGATCGGGGGACCGACCCCACCCGGGCCGGTGTTTCCCCGACTTCTGCCCGGAGCGTGCGGCGTACATTCCGTCGTGCGGCCGTCACGAGGACCAGCACGGCCAGGCATCTGACTCATTGGGGGAGGTACTGATGCGTGTCGCGGAACTGATGCAGACCGATGTCCGCACGATCCCGCCCGACGCTACCGTCGGTGACATCGTGGAGGCGATGGCGGACGCGAAAGTGTCGGGGCTGCCGGTGGTCGGCGCATCCGGCAAGGTCCTCGGGATCGTATCCGCGACCGACATCCTCCAGGCGGAGGCGGAGCGGAGCGACGCCAGGTCCCGGGCCCTGCTGTTCGAGCACACGACCGCGCACGACATCATGACGCCGTCCGTCGATACGATTGCTCCGGACGCGGACGTCCGCGAAGCGGCGCAGATCATGCTGTACCGTGAGATCAAGCGGCTCTTTGTCGTGGAGCAGGACCGGCTGGTGGGCGTCATCTCGCAGACCGACATCGCCCGCGCCGTCGCCACCAGGCGGATCTAGCGCGCGCGGCGGGGTCTCGGTTCTCCCCGGAGATGCCCAGCGCGTGGCACACCCTCCAGCCGGCCGACGTTCTGAGGGAACTGGCGGCGCCTGAGGGGGGCCTCACGCCGGAGCAAGCGCTCCGCCGGTTGCAGCTGCACGGACCGAACGAACTCCAGGTGCCGGAACGGAGCTCGGCCTGGCACACCCTGGCCGCGCAGTTCAGGAATGTCCTGGTCGTCATCCTGCTCGCCGCCACACTGCTCTCCGGACTCCTCGGTCACGGGCTCGAAGCCACCGTGATCGCCGTGATCGTGCTGTTCGCCGTCCTGCTCGGGTTCATTCAGGAGTACCGGGCCGAGCGGGCGCTCGAAGCCCTGCGCGAGATGGCCGCCCCGGTCGGTCACGTGATTCGAGCCGGCGTGGAGACGGCGGTGCCCGCTCGCGAGATCGTACCGGGGGACCTGGTCGTGCTCCGCGCGGGCGACCGCGTCCCGGCCGACGCGCGTGTCATGTCCGCCATCAACCTCGCCATCGACGAGGCGGCGCTGACGGGCGAGTCCGCGCCGGTGGCGAAGTCCGCGGGGGC
>JABWBJ010000074.1 GCA_013360595.1 Gemmatimonadaceae bacterium
CCTGGCACGGCGCGCTCCCGCAACCGCGGTTGGCCGGGTACTATCGGACCGCGACGGCCGTCGTGGTGCCTTCGCGCGAGGAGGGCTTCGGACTCGTGGCGGTGGAGGCGCAGTTGTGCGAGACGCCGGTGGTGGCCTTCGCGTCAGGCGGACTCGCCGACATCATCGAGGACGAGGTCACCGGCTACCTGGTCCCCGCGGGCGACGTCGCAGCCCTCGCGGCCCGGCTGGACGCGGTCCTGGGGAGCGCGGACCGTGAACGCGTCGGGCGGGCCGCACGGCAGTCCGCCCTGTCACGCTACGCGCCGGAATCCGTAGCTCGCCGGTACCGCCTGCTGTACGAGTCGGTCACCGCCGGACGGTAGAGGGGTCAGCCGCTGCGAACCTCACGAACGGACCTGCCGGCCGGCGATCTGCCTGCTGCCGCGTCCCGTCGGTAAGTTCTTGCGTCCATGACGCGACCCACCGACACTGCGGAAACGGCGGCCGCCTTCCCCCGTCGATCCCTCCTCTGGGCGGCCGGCACGTACCTGCTGGCCGCCCTGTCCCTCGGATGGCCGGCGCTCGCCGGCCGGTTTCTCGTCAGGCCGCACAGCGACCAGTACATCGCCGGCTACGCCTTCCGCGAGTTCGCCGCGGCCAGCCTCCGGGACGGCCAGGGATTCCCCCTCTGGAACCCGTACCTGTTCGGCGGCATGCCGTACGTCGCGGCCATGCACGGGGACATCTTCTACCCCACTTTCCTGCTCCGGCTGGTGCTCCCCACCGACGTCGCCATGACCTGGGGATTCATCATCCACGTGTTCCTGGCCGGGCTCTTCACGTACCTGTTCCTGCGCGCGTTAGGCCTGGGCTTCTTCGGGGCCCTCGTCGGCGGCCTGGCCTACATGATGAGCGGGAACGTGGCGGGGCTCGTGTCCCCCGGGCACGACGGCAAGCTGTTCGTCTCGGCGCTCCTCCCGCTGGCGCTGCTGTTCGTTCTGCGGGGCGTGCGGGACGGCCGCTCCTGGGCGTGGGGGGCCCTGGCCGGGACCGTCGGCCTGGGCGTCCTGAGCCCGCACCCGCAGCTCCTCCAGTACCTCCTGCTCGTGGCCGGCGCGTTCGGCGCCTTCCTCGCCTTCGCCGACAGCGGGGAAGGGGCGCTCCCGCGTCCGGTCGCCGCCCGGCGCCTCGGCATGTCGGCCGCCGCCGTCATCCTCGGCTTCGCGATGGGCGCGATCCAGTACCTCCCGGTTCGCGAATACGTGGCATGGTCGCCGCGCGCCCAGGGCAAGCCGTGGGAACTGGCGACGTCCTATTCGATGCCGCCCGAGGAACTGGTGAACTTCTGGGTCCCCCAGTTCTCAGGGATCCTGGATCAGTACTGGGGCGACAACGGCATCCACCTGCACAGCGAGTACCTCGGCGTCGCCGTGATCCTCCTGGCCGCGCTGGCCTTCACGCGCGGCCGGCTTCCCGTCTCCCGCAAGGTCCTCTGGTTCTTCACCGGCGTTACCGTGCTCGCCACCCTGTGGGCCCTCGGCGGCTATACGCCCTTCTACCGGCTCGTGTACGCGATCGTCCCGGGCACGAAGTTCTTCCGGGCTCCAAGCACCATGCTCTACGTCATCTCGTTCGGCGTGGCGATCATCGCTGCCCTCGGCGCCGAGCGCGCGGCCCAGCGGGACGCGAACCGGCGATACCTCGTCGCGGCCGCGGCCGTGGTGCTCGGCATCGGCGTCATCGGGGCGATGGGAGGCCTCACGAACCTCGGCGTCGCCGTCTCCCAGCCCGGACAGACCGACCTCGTCCTCGCGAACGATGCCGCCGTGCGCGCGGGAGCCCTCCGCTCGACGCTGTTCGGCCTGCTCGCGACCGCCTGTCTCTTCCTGCTGGCCACCGGACGGCTGGGACGGGAGGCGGGCGGGTACCTCCTGGCCGGCATCGTCGCGGTCGACCTCTGGTCGGTGGAACGGCTCTACTGGCAGTTCTCCCCGCCGGCCTCGCAGTTGTTCGCCGCCGACTCCACGATCGCGTACGTCAAGGGCCAGCCGCAGCCGGGCCGCGTCATGCAGCTCGCCACGTCACGATCCGTCGGCCGCGATCCGTTCCTCACGGGCGACGCACTCATGGTGCACGGCGTCCGGACCGTGCTCGGCTACCACGGCAACGAGCTGGGCCGCTTCCAGCAGCTGGGCGGACATCCGGAATGGCGGCAGCTGGGGAACCCGAACTTCTGGCATCTCCTCAACATCCGGTTCGTGCTCACCGACGCCGAACGGCTCGAAGTGCCCGGCCTCACGCGGGTCGTGGGGCCGGTGCGCAATGCCTACGGGACGACCGTGTACCTGTACGAGATGGCGGACGAGAACCCGGTGGCCTGGGTCGCGCCGGCGATCGTGAAGGCGCCGGATCAGGACGTCCTCGGCACGGTGCTCGATCCGCGCTTCGACGTGCGGCGCGCCGCGTTGTTCGACACGGCATCGGCAGTGACGGGCGTTCAGCTGTCGGCCCTCCCGGAAGCACTGCCCACCAGGGTGCGCGCGACCCGGTTCGAGCCGGGCGCCATCGACCTGGAGCTCGACCAGCCGGCGGTCGCGGGCTCGGCGCTCATCGTGAGCGAGAACTACTACCCCGGCTGGACGGCGACTGTGGACGGCAAGCCCGCCGTGATCGGGCGGGCGCAGATGACCCTGATCGGCGTGGAACTGCCGGCCGGCGCGCGAACCGTCGCGCTCCGGTTCTCAAGCCGGCCGTACGAGACCGGTCGCGCGATCACGCTCGCCGCGTTGCTCCTGGCGCTCGCCTGGATCGGCGCTGGAGCCGCCTGGGAGAAGAGGCGCCGTGGCTGAGAAGGCGCTGGTGATCGTCCCGACGTACAACGAACGGGAGAACATTCTCAGGCTGATCGAAGCGGTGCTGGCGCAGGATCCGCGGATCGAGGTGCTGGTCGTGGACGACGGCTCGCCCGACGGGACCGGCGCCCTCGTGGATGAACGCGCCGCCGCGGACCCGAGGGTCCACATCATCCACCGGGAGAAAAAGCTCGGGCTCGGCACCGCCTACCTGGCCGGGTTCAGATGGGCCCTCGAACGCGACTACGCGCTCGTGTTCGAGATGGACGCCGATTTCTCCCACGACCCCCAGCACATTCCGCAGTTCCTGGAGACGATCGCCGAGGCCGACCTGGTCATCGGGTCGCGGTACCGGGAAGGGCGGGTGACGGTGGTCAACTGGCCCATCGGGCGCCTGCTGCTCAGCTATTTCGCGAACGTCTACGCCCGGTTCGTCACGGGCCTCCCGATCCACGACTCGACGGCCGGGTACAAGTGCTTCCGCCGCAAAGTCCTCGAGGCGATCGATCTGAGTGACGTCAAATCAAACGGTTACGCGTTCCAGATCGAGATGCACTTCAGGGTCTGGCGGAAGAAGTTCCGGGTGGTGGAGATCCCGATCGTGTTCGTCGACCGGACCGAAGGGGCGAGCAAGATGTCGAAGAAGATCATCCGGGAGGCCGTCTGGATGGTCTGGCGCCTGCGCTGGTGGGCACTGACCGGACGGGTCTGATGAACTGGGAGCGCCGGCCGTTCTGGAAGCTCACCGGGTCCGGAAACGACTTCGTCTTCCTGGATGCGCGCGATGAGCCGGCCGGGCCGCTGGAAACCGCCGAGGTCATCGGAGCGCTTTGCGACCGCCGCCGCGGCGTCGGGGCCGATGGGGTCGTCTTCTTCGAGCGCGACGCCGAGGTGGCGTACGGGATCCGGTACTTCAACCGGGACGGCAGCCTGGCCGAGTTCTGCGGGAACGCCTCGCTGTGCTCGGTGACACTGGCGGGGGAGCTGGGGGTGGTGACCCCGGGCTCGTCGTTTCGCTTCCGGACGTCGTCCGGGGTCATCGCCGGCCGGCTGGGACCCGGGGGGCCCCGCGTTGGGATGCCGCCGGTGTCGGAGGCCGATCCGGCCTTTGAGGCGGCCCTGGAGGCCGGGGAGGCGCGGGTTGGCTACGCGCGCGTGGGTGTGCCACACCTCGTCGTCGCGTGCGCTGCTGTGGGCGACGTGGACGTTCCGCGCCGGGGCCGGGAACTCCGGTACCACCCGGCGCTGCCGGCGGGAGCCAACGTGAACTTTGTCGCGCGGGGCGACCGTGGCTGGACCTACCGGACCTACGAGCGCGGAGTGGAGGAAGAGACTCTGGCCTGCGGGTCCGGCTCCGTCGCGACGGCGGCGATGTTGCGGGCCTGGGAGGGCTTCCAAGGCCCGATCGCGCTGATCACCAGGTCAGGGGCCGTCCTGGAGGTCGGCTTCGGCCCGGACGGCCCCACGCTTGCTGGCGAGGGCAGACTGGTGTTCGAGGGCCGGTTGTGGGACGTTGTGTCCGCCGCCGGGCCGTAAATGTCCGCGGGTGGGGAAGTGGTGTTTTCCACAGCTTTCCACAACGCAACTTTACATAATATCTATTATCGGCAGTCCATGCCGGGGTCGCGGGGGGCCGGGCACCCAAGTTCCCGGATGTCAGGCCGGCTTCGCCTTCAGCTCACCCAGCCGGACCCGCGCTTCCCCTGCCAGCGGATTGCTGTCGTCCGCGGCCATGGCCTCCCAGATCCGTCGTGCCGCGTCGGCATTGCCAGCCGCCATGTACGCCCGCGCCGCGTCCGACTGATAGGCGTAACGGGCCGACTTCGTGTCCGCCGCGGCCGCGGCACGCTCGTAGGCGGCCGCCGCTTCCGCCGGCTTGCCCGCCATCTCGAGTCCGCCAGCCCGGAGCGCCTGCACGGCCGCTTCGAACGCCCCCGGCCGCGTGATGGCGTCGAGCTCCCTCAGCCCCTCGTCGACTTTCCCCTGCCCGAAATGGACCTGCGCCAGCAGCATCCGCGCCTGGGTGGCCGCCGCGGTCCCGCCGTACCGCCGGATCAGCGCCTGGAGGTCGGACTGGGCGAGCGCGGCGTTCCCGGACTGGAAGACCATCTGAGCCGACGCCAGGTCCCGGCTTGCGTTGACTTCCTTCCTGTCGGACGCCTCGCGCATGAAGAACCAGACGGCCGTGACGGCGACCAGCGCGATGCCGGCCACCGCCAGCTTGTTCGAATTGGCGCGCGCCCACTCCACAGCGGTTTCGGTGGCGCTCTCGGCGAGCGCGGGGGTGACGGGGTCGTTCGTTGCCATCGGTTGACCGAGCCTGATTCTGAGAGGTTTGTGGCCAGCAAGTCCTGTCGCCCTGGCCCGGCGGACGTGCCCCTGGCGTGACTCGAACACGCGGCCAACGGTTTAGGAAACCGCTGCTCTATCCATCTGAGCTACAGGGGCATGGCTCCCTCACTCCCCCGCATTCCGGCGCCCGGGGTTCCCGCGCGAAATCTAGCCCCGGATCGAACGACGGCGAAGTCGCTGCGGGCGTTGCGGGACCGCCATCAGTCGTACGCGAGCAGGCTGACTACGCGGCGGTCGTGGAGCCGCTCCATCCCCGGCAGGAAGGCCAGCCTCATGAGGAACGTGCACCCAGCCACGGTGCCCCCCAGGCGTTCGACCAGTCGGCAGGTTGCCGCGGCCGTGCCACCGGTGGCCAGCACGTCATCCACCACCAGGACTCGCGACCCGTGCGGCACGGCGTCGACGTGCATCTCCAGCGCGTCGGTGCCGTACTCCAGCTCGTATTCCTCGGCCCGGGATTCCCAGGGGAGCTTGCCGCGCTTCCGGACGGGCACGACCGCCGCGCCAAGGGCGATGGCAATCGGCGCTCCAAACAGGAAGCCGCGGCTCTCGATGGCCGCCACGTGCGTGATTCCGCTCTCCGAGAACGGCGCGGCCATCGCCTCGCATGCCATCCGGAACGCCGCGGCATCACCAACGAGCGGGGTGATGTCCTTGAAGACGATGCCCGGCTTCGGGTAGTCGGGCACGTCCCGGATCAACGCGCGGAAGCGCGCGTCTGTCTCGGGGGATGCGCTCACGGATCGCCGTCCTCGCTGCGGCTGCCTTTCACGGCAAACGGCCACGGCAAATCGGCACCCGCCGGCGGCGGCTCGAGAACCACCCGTTCCACGCGCGCCGCGGCTGGACCGCGCGATACGGCCACCTGGAGGGCCTCGAGCAGGCTGGCGTCGCCAGACGCCGCGATCTCAACGTCGCCGTCGGCGGTGTTTCGCACCCAACCGGCCAGCTGGAGCGCCTGGGCGTGTTCGCGCACGAACCATCGGAATCCCACCCCCTGAACTCTGCCCGAGACTCGGAGGTGGATGGTCGGCATCGCGAACTCCCTACCGGCGTTCCCCCAGCAAGGCGGACAGGACGGAGGCCACCACGGCCGCCTCGTTGCGGGGCGAAATCCCCGCGGGGAGGACAATCTCTCCCGAACGGAGTCGCTCCGCCACGGCCTCCAGCACGTCAGCCGCCTCGAGACACGACGACGGCACGACGGTGGGCGGCGCTTCGATCGCGGGCGGCGCCCCTTCCCTCGGGAAGGGTTCGTCGAGCGGCGCCGGCATCGGGAACAGGACTGGCGGCTCGTAGATCGGGGTGCTCGCCGACGGCCCCCGTTCGTAGACGGCGATGTTCCACTGCGGTGGGTCGAGCGGCGCCTGAGCGGTGGCGCCAGGGCCGTCGGTCGCGGACGGCGCTCGCGTCCCCGGGAACGGGCGTGACCGAGCGGAAACGGGTGGCGTTGGGTGGTCGCCGCGGCCCCGGACAAACGGCCGAAGGCCGCGGTACGCTCTCGTGTTCCTGCCCTCTTCCATCGTCGCCTCCGGCCACGGGCGCCGCTCCGGGTCGGCGGCTCAGCCCGACCACCCGTGCGTCCCCAACAGCGGGACGAACCGCACCGGGGCGATGTCACGGCGCTCCGTGGCGCTCCCGCGCCGGGTCACGAGCACCAGCATCTGTTCCTGCATGTCGCCAAGGGGGATGATCAGCCGCCCGCCGTCGGCCAGCTGGTCCACCAGCGGTCCGGGGATGTCGGGTGCAGCCGCGCTGACCAGGATCGCGTCGTACGGGGCGTGCTCCTTCCAGCCGAGCGTTCCGTCACCGAGCCGGAGTGACACGTTTCGCACGCCGCTGTCGGCGATCGCCAGACGGGCTCGCTCCAGCAGCTCGGGCACGCGCTCGACCGAGAAGACCTGTGCCGCCAGGTGGCTGAGGAGGACGGTCTGGTAGCCGGATCCCGTGCCGACCTCGAGCACTTTCTCATGGCCGGAGAGCTCGAGGAGCTGGAGGTACCGGGCGTGCACGGACGGCTGGGAGATCGTCTGCCCGCTGCCGATGGGCAGTGCGCTGTCCTCGTACGCGCGGTGGCGGATCCCGGTTGGCACGAACAGGTGTCGCGGGGTCAGCTCGAAGGCGCGCAGGACGGCGAGGTCGCGGATCCCGTTCGCCTGCAGGGTCTCCACGAGGCGGCGGCGGACGCCGCGGAACTCCGGGATCAGGGGGCCCGCCACCAGCGCTCCGCCGTGTCGAGCATGTCCCGATGCGTGAGGTCCAGATGCAGCGGCGTGACCGAGATCCAGCGTTCGCTGATGGCCTGGAAGTCGGAATCGGACGGCCCCTGCCATGAGATCTCGCCGCCACCGATCCAGTAGATCGACCGGCCCCACGGGTCATGCATCGGCTGGATGGAGTTCGAGTACACACGGCGTCCCAGCCTCGTCAGGCGCACGCCGCGCAGCTCCGCCGGCGGCACCGGCGGCAGGTTGATGTTGAGCAGCGTGTCCGGCGGAAACGGCGTGAGGCTCGTGAGATGGCGGAGGAGCGGCACCAGCACGGAGATCTGCTCTTCGAGGCGCGAGACGTCGGCGCGGAGGTCGCCCCCGGCGAACGAGATGGCGATGGAGGGGATCCCGAGCGCGAGGCCCTCCATGGCCGCCGCCACGGTGCCCGAGTACAGGACGTCCTCGCCCATGTTCTGGCCGTGATTGATGCCGCTCAGCACGAAGTCCGGCCGCTCGGGCATCAGCGCTTCGACCGCCAGCATCACGCAGTCGGTGGGCGTCCCGTCCACCTGATATCGCGCGGGTCCGCGGGCGACCGGGCGCAGCGGGTGGTGCAGCGTGAGCGAATGGCTGGTCGCGCTCTGCTCCCGGTCCGGCGCCACCACGGTGACCTCGCCGATCTGCTCCGCCGCCCGGACCAGGCAGTCGAGCCCGTGGGCGAGGATCCCGTCGTCGTTCGTGCAGAGGAACCTCAAGCGCGGCCCTCGCGGTCGTCCGGCTTCGGGACGGGCGATGTTCCCTCCATGACGTCCAGGACCTCCGCCACCTGCCGTTCCAGCTCGGCCAGCGTCTCGACGCCCAGCGCGACGCGGGCGGCGCCGCGCAGCGCTCCGTCCTTCCGCTGCTCGTCCACCTTCTGGCGCGCCCCCTCGATCGTGTACTTCTCCGTGTACAGGAGGTGCTTCACGTACTGGATGAGCTCGATCTCCTTGCGCTGGTAGACGCGATTGCCGGACCGGTTCTTGGCCGGATTCAGGAACCGGAACTGGCTTTCCCAGTACCGGAGCACGTGCTGCTTGAGGCCGGTGAGTTCGCAGACCTCGCCGATCGAGAAGAACTCCTGGACTGCCGTCCTGTCCGTCATTGGTCCCGCTCCGCGCGCAGTTCCCGTTGCATCAATCCGGCAATGGCCACGGCCGGCGCCTGTGATTCGAACAGCACCCGGTGGACCGCCTCGGCGATGGGCATCGAAACGCCGGCCCGGGCCGCCAGGGCCACGGTGCTGCCGGCGTTGCGGACGCCCTCGGCGACGGATTCGGTCCCCGCCAGGACCTCGTCGAGGGGCCGGCCCTTCCCCACTTCGAGGCCCACGGCCCGGTTGCGGCTCAGCGCCCCCGTGCATGTCAGCACGAGATCGCCGAGTCCGGCGAGCCCGGCGAACGTCTCCGCCCGGGCGCCTAACGCCACGCCGAGCCGGGTCGTCTCGGCGAGCCCCCGGGTGATGAGCGCCGCCCGGGAGTTGAGGCCGAGGCCCAGGCCTTCCGCGATGCCCGTGGCGACCGCCATCACGTTCTTCACCGCGCCGGCCACTTCCACGCCCCGGACATCATCCGACGTGTAGACCCGGAAGGACGGCGTGCTGAACGCGCGCTGGACGGTTGCCGACGCGCCGGCGTCGTCGCTCGCCGCCACCACGGCCGTCGGCTGCCGGCGCGCCACCTCGAGGGCAAAGCTCGGGCCCGAGAGCGCCACGATCGCCCGTCCCGGCACTTCCGCCGCGACCACGTCGCTCATG
>JABWBJ010000565.1 GCA_013360595.1 Gemmatimonadaceae bacterium
AGGGGCCGCAAGGTCCGCAGGGACAAGCGGGATCCGAGGGTCCGCAGGGGGCGACCGGACCTGCGGGGCCGGCGGGGCGGCCGGTCGGCGGCGTCGTGATCTGCGCAACGCCGCAGACCGCGCAGCAATGGAGCAACATGCCCGCGGCGCAGACGGAGCTGTTTGGGACGACGTGGGCCCGGCGACGGGTGGATCTGAGCGATGTGAGCGAATTCCGATTGACGGTGAACCAGAGCGTCGCGGGCGCCGCGGGGGCGTTCGTAAGGCTGCGGTACAGCGTGGACGGCGGGACGAACTGGGCTGACGCCGAAACGGGCGGGCCGGTCGCCGACCTGGACGTTGGCACGGGGACCGGGATGAAAACCGGCGCGTGGGGGTCGCTGGTGGAGGAGGCTCGCGGGGACGTGCTTCTTCGGCTGGACGGCCAGGACGGGAACGGGGTGGCCGATCCGTCGTTTCGCTACATCGGAATCGAGCTGCGGTGAGCAACGAGGGGATTCGGGAGAGCGCGTCGGGCCGGGGGTGCTGCGGTCAGCCGTTGGCGCCGGGTTTATCAGGGCAGTTTGAGGGCGCGGCGCCCGCCTGGCGTGAGATCGGCAGGATGACGTCGAACCTGGCGCCCTTCTGAGCGTTTCCGGCGGCGACGGTTCCGTGCAATTCGCTGACGAGGCCGTAGACAACGGCCAGTCCCATGCCTGCCTTACGTCCCTGGCCCGATGCGAGCTCGCCGCGCGTGGTGTAGAACGGCTCGAAGAGGTGCTCCATCTGCTCGGGCCTGATGCCTGCGCCGGAGTCGATGAGGGTGAGGTAGACGCTGTGCTCGTCGCGGCGGCCGATGGAGAGCAGGAGTGTGCCGCCGTCGGGCATGGCCTCGAGGGCGTTCTCGACGAGGTTGCGGAGGATGATGACGAGGTGCTCGCGCGGAACGGGGACGATGGGGATGGGGTGCCAGTCGAAGGTGAAGGAGACGTTGTGCTCGCGAAAGCGGGCCTCGTAGCTGTCGAGGAAATGGAGGATGGTCTCGGTGAGGTCGGCTTCGTCGATGGCGCGGTGATCCGCCTGGGCGAAGGCGAGGAGCTGCTGGGTGAGCGCGGTGGCCCGGCCGACGGCCTCGGACGTGCGGGCGAGGGCCCGGCGCATCGCCGGCATGGTGTTCATGTTGAGGGCGTATTCGAGGCTGGTGGCGATGCTGCACAGGAGGTTGTTGTAGTGATGCGCGACGGCGCCGGACATCGCCCCGAGCGAGGTGAGCCGCTCGTGCTTGCGCAGATGCTGGCGAACGCGCAGCCGCTCGGTGACGTCGAGGAACCAGACCGACAGGCCGTCGAGCCGGCCGTCGTCCGAGAGGATCGGGGAAATCCAGATTGAGAAGTCGGCGGCTCCGCCACCGGGCGCGGGCAGTCGCGTGCGGAACTCGACGGACTCGAGGCTGGCGACGCAGGAGCGCAGGCACTCGCGCATGGCGTCGCGGTCGGGCGCGGGGACGAGGTCAACAATCGGCGAGCGGCCCGCGGCGCGGT
>JABWBJ010000566.1 GCA_013360595.1 Gemmatimonadaceae bacterium
GGACCGCCGGCCGCGTGGTGACCGCGACGGACGTGCCGGAGCTGTGGGAAGGCCTGGCGCCGCGGCTCCCCCCCGATGCGATCGTGCTGCTCAAGGCCTCGCGCGGCGTCCGCCTCGAGCGGCTCGTGCCGCTGCTCCAGCAGGACGCCGGACGATGAGGAACCCCGGTCCCGCCGCCGGCCGCCCGCCGAAGCGCGGCTGTCCGCACCCTGCCATCTGACATCGCGTGCTCTACTGGCTCCTCGCTCCGTTCATCGACGACACGCCGCTCCGGCTGATCAACTACCTCGCCTTCCGCGGGGCGGGCGCCGCGGTCACGGCCGTGCTGCTCTCCTTTCTCGTCGGACCGCCGATCATCCGGCGGCTGGCGGCGATGCGCGTGCAGCAGGGCGTACGCGAGGGAACGCCGGAGTCGCATCGCGTCAAGGCGATGACGCCCACCATGGGCGGCCTCATCCTGCTCACGGCCGGGATCGTCCCCGCGCTCCTCTGGACCCGGCTCGACAACCCCTACGTCATCGTCGCGCTGGTGGTCACCGTCTGGATGGGGGGCATCGGTTTTCTCGACGACTACCTGAAGCTCCGGCAGCAGCGCGAAGGACACGCGAACATCGCGGGCCTCGTGGAGCGGTACAAGCTGGCCGGCCAGATCTCCATCGGCCTCCTCGTCGGCCTGCTCCTCTGGAAGGTGCCGTTGTCGGCGCTCCCCGGCGCGTCCACGTCGGTGCCGTTCTTCAAGTACATCCTCATTGTCCCCGCGCTGCCGGTCCTGGAGTGGCTCTACGTGCTCTGGGTGACGTTCATTCTCACCGGGGTGAGCAACTCGGTGAATCTGACCGACGGACTCGACGGACTCGCCGCGGGCCTCTCCGCCATCGCCCTCGTGACGTTCGGCCTCTTCGCGTACCTCATGGGGCGCGTCGACGCCTCCGCCTACCTCCAGCTCTTCTACCTGCCCGGCGCCGGGGAGCTCGCCGTCTTCTGCCTCGCGCTGGCCGGCGCCTGCACGGGATTCCTCTGGTTCAACGCCCACCCGGCCCAGGTGTTCATGGGCGACACGGGGGCGCTGGCCCTCGGTGGGGCCCTGGGCGCCATCGCCATCCTGCTCAAGTCGGAGTTCCTGCTGTTGTTCATCGGCGGCGTCTTCGCTGCCGAAACCGCCTCGGTGATCCTGCAGAAAGCGGTGTTCAAGTATCGCCGCCGCCGCTTCGGGATGGACCATGCCCGGGCGCACCGGGTGTTCCTGCGCGCGCCGCTGCACCATCATTTCGAACTGAAGGGGTGGAAGGAGTCCCAGGTGGTGGTCCGCTTCTGGATCCTCGGCATCCTCTGCGCCTTCGTGGCCCTCACGACCCTCAAGCTCCGATGACACCCGAACTCTGGCGGCAGGGCGAAGTGGCGGTGCTCGGCCTCGGGCGCAGCGGCGACGCGGCGACCCGGCTGCTGCGCGCGCATCACGCGGCGGTCTATGCCTCGGATCGGGCCTCCTCTGCGGAGGTCGAGAAGGTCGCGGCGGC
>JABWBJ010000075.1 GCA_013360595.1 Gemmatimonadaceae bacterium
CTCGCCGACCGCCGCTACCTCGCCCGCGTCGCCCGCGTGATCCCGCCGCGCACCCGCCCGTTCAACTGGCGGACGGAGGGAATGTGAGCGACGCCCTGCTGATCGCCCTCGCCGCGGTCATCGCCCTCGCCGCCGTCTGCTCGATCGCCCTCGGCGTCTGGCTCACCGCCCGCGACATCTGGGCCGAGCGGCGGCGCAAGCGCGGCGGCTATCTCGACTTCAACCCGACGAGTCCACCGACAAGAAGGTCTCCGCGCGGCACGCACCGCCGGAGACCGTGACCACGAGGAGGAACCCCTCATGGAAGCGCCAACCCTAGCCCCCCGAGCAGACGCCGCCGAGAACCTGCTGCGAATGCTCCGCGCCGACCTGCTCAGCGCGATGCGGATGCTCGACCACGCCGAGACCCGCAAGGCCCATGCCCGCCTCGCCTACACCGTGGCGGCGCTGGACGACACGCTGGCGGAGCTCGACTCGTGAGCGGCCTGTTGCACGCGCTGACGCTGCTCGGCGTCCTCGTCGGCGTCGCGGCGCTGTTCCTGTTCGCCTGGCTCGACGACCGTGAGCGGGGCGAGGACGGGCTGCCGGTGCTCGAGGAGGATCTGACGAGCTGGCGGGACTGGTCGGAGGTCGAATGGCGGTGGCCGCGATGATCCGACCGATCTCCCACACCGAGGCGTCAGCCGCGCTTGACTGCCAGGCCAAGCACGCCTTCGCCTACACCGGGCAGCTCACCGGGGGCACCGCGCTCAAGCCGAAGTCGACGGCTCCGATCCTTCGTGAGGGGAGAGCATGGGGGGCCGCGGTCGCCGCGTGGCACTCATCGGACGGTGACACCGAGCGTGCCCGGGCGGCGTTGGAGATCCAGCTCAGCCTCGACGCAGCCGACCAGGAGCAGGCCGGCGTCTACGACCCCGATGAGCACGCGACGCTCACGACACACCTCCATGGCCTGCTCGACGACTACGTACTCAACGCTGAGCTGATCCGACTCGACCGGCTCGAGCGAGAACTGCTTGTTGCGATCCCGTCACGAACAGGCCGCGCCGACAGCAACCGCTACAGGCTGCAGGCCTACATCGACGGCGTCCACACCGACGCTGACGACCGCGACTGGATCGTCGAGTTCAAGCTGCGCCGGAAGCTGACGCCGTTCGAGCTGATCGCGAAGTTGCGACAGATCCGCTGGTACGCGTGGGCGTGGCGCAAGGAGACCGGCCGGGAGATCGCCGGCGTGATCGTCGAGGAGCGCTTGAACGCCGTCCCGAAGCCGGTCGCCTTCAAGCAGGACGGCCTTCCGTCGAAGGTCCAGTCCTGCCGGCCAGACGCCTACGTCGCCGCCTTCGATGATCTCGATCTTGACCCGGATCCCGACATCGTCGCGAAGCTCCAGGCAAAGGAGTGGTGCAAGCGGCACCCGCTCGTCCTGAGTACTGCCGAGCTCGACGAAGCCGGCCGGCAGCTCGCCAGCGTCGGCTCGCTGATCCAACAACTTGACACGGGAGCGCTGTTCCCGATCAGGAACCCCTCGCCGTTGCGCTGCCCCGGCTGCGCCTTCCGCGACGTCTGCGGTGGCAACGAGGGAGACACCGAGCTGGTGGAGGCGTTGTTCGAGCGCCGCCCACCGAAGCACGAGAGAAAGGAGGAGGTCAATGGGACTCGAGTTCGTTGACCCCAAGGACCACCCGCCCGTCGTCAACTGCGTGCTCTACGGCGCGCCCGGCGTCGGCAAGACGACCGGAGCCCTCAGCGCTCCAGGACCGGTGCTGTACCTCAACGCAGAGGGCAGCAACGCAGCGATGTTCGCCCGTCGCTTCCACATCGGCACCGAGATCCGCGAGGTCACGATCACCGATGGCGACACGCTCAACCAAGCGCTGCTCTACCTCAAGGAGGGCAATGGAATCCAGACGGTTGTCGTCGATTCGATTGGGGCGATCTTCCAGGCAGTGCTAGAGGGCTACACCGGTGGCGGCAAGCCGACCTTGCCGCAGTACGGCGACACGACGACGGCGATCGAGCGGTTCTGCCGCGCTCTGCGCGACCTGCCGATCAACGTCGTCCTGATCGCCCACGAGCAGGCTGTCAAGGACGAGGCCTCCGGCGAGTTCGAGCGGCTCCCCTACACCGGGACGAACAACCCGGCGCTCGGGGTGAAGCTGATGGCCCAGGCCGACGTCGTCGGCTACTGCGGCCGGGTCGAGCCCGATAACGAGCAGGGCGAGCCGCGTTACGTCGCTCAGCTCTTCTCGGCCGGCGGCCGCAAGGGCAAGGACCGGACCGGTGTCCTCGGCGAGGCACCGGAGCTGAACCTGACCGAGTGGATCGACAACTACACCCGGGCGATCTCGCCCGCGAACCCCGCCGCGGCGGAGAAGGAGGAAGCGAAGGTATGAGCTTCGAGCTCGACATGGAAGGCGTGGAGGCCTGGCAGGCGGGGGACATCCTCCCGCCCGGACACCACGAGATCATCGTCACCGAATCGAAGGAAGGAACATCGAGCGGGGGACACCCCCAGCTCGAGCTGGAACTGACCGCAACCGGCGGCGAGTACGAGGGAGGGTCGATCCGCGATTGGGTCGTCGTGATCCCGAGCACCGCCGGCAAGGTCAAGCAGCTCCTTGAGGCGTTCGGCGTCAAGGTGCCGGACGGCTCGCTGAGCTTCGAGGCCTCCGACCTCGACGGGAAGACGGCCCGGATCCTCATCCGCGAGGAACCTGGCCAGGACGGCAAGCCACGCTCGCGCGTGAAGGCCTACGAGCCCTCCGAAGGGACCACGGCCGCGACGAGCAACGGCCAGCGGTCCGAGGACAAAGACCCGCTCCCGTTCTGACGGTGGCGACGACGCTCACAGCGGATCAGGCGTTCGACGTGCAGGTCGAGGTGACCGAGCACGTCCGCGGCCGGCGCAGCACATGGGTTGCGCTGGCCGCGAGTCTCGCCCGCTTCCATGCCGGACGCGGCTGGGAAGCGCTCGGGATCGAGTCGTTCAACGAGTGGATCGCCCAGCCCGAGATTTCGCTCGGGCGGGCGGAGGTCTACGCGATGATCAGCGCCTGGCGTGAGCTCGTGGTCGAGCGGGGAGTCGAGCCCGAGCGGCTCGGGGAGCTGGAGATCACCAAGGTCGCGGTGGTGCTCAAGTCGATCAAGAGCCGCACGGTCTCGATCGACGATGCGCTGAGCGACTGCGAAGTGCTCTCCCGCTCCGATCTGCGGGCGAAGTACCAGGACGCCGAAGCTGCCGAGTACCGCCTCTGCGAGGCATGTGGGCAGCGGGTGAAGGTCACCACCACCGCGTGACGAGATGGCGCGGATCAGGAGCCTGAAACCCGAGATGTGGCAGAGCGAGACATTCGGAACGGTGAGCATCGAGGCGCAGGCCATGTTCATCGGTCTGATCACGCAAGCCGACGATCACGGCCGACTCCAGGGAAGCGCCGCGCGCATGCGGGCGCTGATCTGGCCCTACAAGACCGACCTCGACACCGCATGGGTCGATGGACTGCTGGACGAACTGCAAAGCGCCGAGCTCGTGTTGCGCTACGAGCACGACGAGAAGCAGTACCTGGCGCTCCCCGGTTGGGCTGACCACCAGAAGGTCGACCGTCCCAGCGAGAGCAGGTTTCCGGCGCCGCATGGGCCGGATTCGCGAGCTTTCACGAATCCTCGTGAATCCTCGCGAGCCCTCGCGCCTGATCAAGGATCAAGGATCAAGGATCAAGGATCAGGATCAAAGAGGGCTTCGCCCTCTGTCGAGCCGGGGCTCGACGCCGTCGCCCGGGAGCTCTTCAGCTACTGGCAAAAGCGGTGTGGACACCCAAACGCGAAGCCGACCAAGGACCGGCTCCGAAAGGTCGTGGCGAGGCTCCGTGAGGGCTACACGGCCGAACAGATCCGGTGTGGGATCGACGGTGCGGCGAGGGCTGCATACGTCGGTGACAACGGCAAGGTCTACGACGACCTCGAGCTGATCTGCCGAAACGGCAGCAAGCTTGAGAGCTTCATCGACCGTGGCGAGTCGGCCTCGGACGACGGGTTCGTCGAGCGAATGAACGCGAGGGCGGCGGCGTGAGCTACGCGATGCGTGAGCCCTGCAAGCACTGTGGCGGAACGGAAGGCCGGCTTGACACGCGCAACGGTCAGGACTGTGTGTTCTGCATTGGTTGCAACCGGCTCTCCTACAACGCGCCGCGGGCTGAGACCGGGCGGGAGGTGCGTCGGCTGCGGACGCGCCCGGACGTGAAGCCTGGCGTCCGGGCGCGGATCCTCGAACGCGACAACGGCACCTGCGTGCTCTGCCACCGAAGTGACGTACCGCTCGACGTCGGCCACCTGATCTCGGTCGACGCCGGCCGCAAGGCTGGGCTCACCGACGCCGAGCTCTACGACGGGGAGAACCTCGCGGCGATGTGCGCATCCTGCAACTCAGGGCTCTCCTCGCGGCCGGTCAGCCTCCGCTTCGCCGTGGCGCTGCTGCGCTCGCGGATCGCTCATCGCGAGGTTGCCGCGTGAACGCCGCCGAGTTCCTCCGCGAGGTGTGGGGCGCCAAGCCACCGGGCTGGATCGCCTGCTGGCGGCTGGCAAACAAGACGAGCAGCTATTACCAGGACCCCGAGGCGGCGGGGCTCGTTGCGCCGAGTGAGGCTGACCTCTACACCGGCGTCGCCCTGGCGCCGTCGGACCTCGGTCCGAAGCGGCGGACGCCGAATGCGAAGGCGGTCGCAATCGCGGGGCTGTGGGCCGACATCGACGTTGACGGTGGGCCGGACGACAAGAAGGGCGCAGCGCCGACTCGTGAGGAGGCACTCGAGCTGGCGCACTCGATCGTCGAGCCGACGATCCTCATCGACTCCGGCCACGGGCTCCAGGCGTGGTGGTTGTTCGAGGAGCCGTGGCGGTTCGGCACCTACGGCGAGCAGCGCCTTGCTGCCCGTGCTGCAGCACAGTGGCAGAAGCTCCATCGCGACTCCGTCCGCTGGGGGGTCGATTACACCCACGACCTGGCGCGGATCCTGCGGCTACCGGGGACGCTGAACGGCAAGGGCGCGGAGCGGGTGCCGGTCCGGGTGATCGACACCGGCCCTCGGCACGAGCGCGACGAGCTGCTCGAGATCGCCGGTCGCGCCGGTGACGTCGATCCCGGCTACGCGATCGGCGAGCAGCACAAGGTGAGCGTGTCCTGCCGGCCAGACACGAAGCCACCGGCGAAGCTCGCCGAACTCGTCAATCGCTCGCCGGCGTTCCGCAAGGTTTGGCGACACGAGCGCGACGACCTGCCGTCGATGAGTGAGCACGACATGGCGCTCGTCTCGATCGCGGCGCTCGCCGGCTGGGAGGACCAGGAGCTCGCCGACCTGATCGCCTATCACCGCAAGACGCAGGATGCGTCCGACCCGAAAGCGGGCCGGCTCGACTACATCCGTCGGACCATTGCGCGGGTTCGCGAGTCGGCGACACAGGCACCTGAGCGTGACCAACCGCACGTCGCCAACAAGGCTCGGAAGGGAACGCTCACAGCGGCGCAGTGGGCCGACGTGATCGGCGAGCGGCTCGAGGCCAGCGATGACAATGTGATCCCGGTCCCGTTCCGCGGCATCAACGGTGCTCTCGACGGAGGGCTCCGGCCGGGGCAGGTCTGCCTCGTCGCCGGCTACACCTCGCACGGCAAGAGCGTGATTGTCGACCAGCTCGCCGACCACGCTGCGGCATCGGGGCGGAAGGTCCACCTCTACCTGACCGAGATGACCGCCTACGCCCGTGGTCTGCGACTGCTCGCCCGGACAACGCGGGTGCCATTCTCCCGCCTCAAGCGCCGCGAGCTCGACGCCGACCAGTGGCGGCGCGTCGTGGATGCGCTGAACAAGGTCCCCTACGGCTGCTCGATTGTCAGCGATTGGACCGTCGAGGACGTGGTTGCCGACATCCGTGAGCACCGTTGGGACGTCGCTGTGGTCGACCTGATCCACGGCTTTCACTACGCCGACGAGCGCGACCTGTCGAAGTCCTCGAGCGCGATCGTCCGGGCCGCTAAGGGGTCTGCTCAGGATGGACACCCCGGCACGGCGATCATTTGCGCCGCCCACCTGAACGACGGTCAGATGCGCGACTCGCGCTCGAACCGCCGGCCGCGGCCGGGCCTCCACAGCCTCAAGGGATCCTCGTCGTTGAAGCAGGACGCCGACGTCGTCATGTTCATCTGGCGCAAGGACGACGAGGACGGTCTCCCCGAGCCTGAGGGCGCGCTGTGGGTAGCGAAGAATCGCGATGGCGGCATGGGTGCTGTCGATGTGGTCCTCGATCCAGTAAGCATGGAGTTCACCGAGGCACCGAGTCTGCGGGTGGCGGTATGAACCTCCTCGATCTCGCCCGCGACCACATCGACGGCCGCTACCGGCTCGTCCACCTCGGCGAGCCGATGCCGCTCCCGCGTCCGAAGGTCCGAATCATGCCCGGCAGGGACGGCTCTCACTGGCCGAAGTTCTACCTGCCGAGCAAAGCTCGGACCCGCATGGACGAGCTCGCCTCCGAGTGGCAGCGGCTCGGCCTGCCGTGCATGACGGGCCCGCTCGTCTGCGAGGCCACCTTCGCCTGCTCACGCCCCCTCGCCCACCTCGGTACCGGCGCCAACGCCGGCGTCGTCAAGCCGCGCTACCTCGACGAGCGGCCGAAGGGCGGGGACGTCGACAACTGCGCGAAGCTGATCCTCGACGCCTTGGAAGGCCATGCCTTCGCCAACGACGACCAGGTTGTTCGCCTCGTTGCCGAGAAGCTCTACGCCGACCAGGCCGGGCTGACCGAGCCGCAGTCGATCGTCGAGCTGCGCCCGCTGGCGGACACCCGCGCGCTGTTCGCGGTCGAGCCGGCGCGGACCGGCCCCTACGAGGTCGAGGCGGCATGACGTTCGCGGCCAAGCTCGCAGACGGCCTAGCCGCCGCCCTCTCGCTGCGGGATGCGGACCTCACCTGGGAGGCCGTCGCGGTCAACGGCGACGAGCGGAACGGAGACGCCGGGGCCGCTGAGGTTCGTCGGCTCCATCCCCCGCTCGACGACGGCGACCCGTCCGAGCCCGCGTCCCTTCCACACCCAGACCACGCCGATCGCGCCGCCTAGGACATGCCGCCGACCCTCCACACCCAGCGACTCGTAAGCCTCCCGGCCGAGAGCGAACGGCACCCCGGCCACAACCCCTCGCCGCACCCGTCCAAGCTCGGCAGCCGCCCGCTCGACGGCCTCGGCTCTCTGCCTGAGCCCAGCCGCGAACAGGGCCGGATCGCCCGCCGCTCGGGTCGCCGACTGGAATGCCTCGAGCTCGGCCTCGGCAGCCGCAAGCGCCGCCTGCTCTTGGACCCCGACCTCCCTCGGCGTGGCTCGCAGGGCTACCCGGTCGAGGTGGGCACCGACGATCGCCTCGACGTGATCCTCGACCATCGCCGCCTTGATCGTCGGCGGGGACGGACAGACGCCGACCACGTTCCGGGGCAGGCAGCGGTAGATCCCGTCGCCCGGACTCATCCTGCGGGAGCAGTGGCCGCAGCGGATCAGCCCCGTGAGCAGGCTCGGCTCCGGCCTGCCCCTCGACGGTCGCGGCATCTCGGACTGCGCAGCCTCCCACAGGTCCCGGGGCACGATGGCCTCGTGGGCGTCGGGGTTGACGACAACGTCGCCGGCAACCTCCAACCGGATCTCGCCGAGGTAGACCCGGCTTCGGATCATCTTGCCGGCGCCGCTGATCCCCGAGCCCAACAGGTCGGCGACCCCAGACCAGCTCCCACCCCTCGCCCGGAGTGCGAACGCCTCTCGGACACGGCCGGCATCGGGGCCGGGACGAAGGCGTCGGTCGGCGCCCCGCTCGTAGCCGCGGGGGACGACCGGCATCGGCCAGATGCCCCGCTCGACGGCCTGTCGCTTGGCGGCGGTGATGTGGCGGCGGTACTGCTCCCGTTGAAGCTCGGCGAAGGAGAGGAACATGTTGCGGGCGAGTCGTCCCTCCGGTGTCGTCGGATCGACGTTCTCGGCGACCGAGACGACCTGCCCGCCCGCCCCCTCGATGCGCTCGATCGTCTCCAGGGCGTCGGAGAGCGCCATCCGCGAGAGCCGGTCCAGGGCGGCGACGATGATCCCCTCGGCCTCGCCCCGTGCCACCCGCTCGATCGCACCGTCGAGGATCGGCCGCGACTTCCGCGCCCCCGAGACGTTCAGCTCGGTTGCCAGCATCTCGACCTCGTAGCCGCGCAGCTCCGCGTAGCCTCTGATCCGCGCTGCCTGCTGCTCGGGCGAGATCAGGGTCTCGTCGCGCCCCACGGTCGAGGACACGCGTCTGTAGCCCAGCCATCCCATCCCAACTGGAGAAACTACCGCCCCATGATTCAAGGGGGGGTTCTTACAGGTTGGCCGCAAGCGCAGATGGCACGGCTGGCCGAGGAACGGAGGCTCCCGTGAAGACCTACCCCTGCCAGGGCTGCGGCACCGCGCTCCCCTACCGCGGGCGCGGCCGACCGCCGAAGTGGTGTGAGAGCTGCCGGAGCGACAAGATCGCCGCCAAGCAGCGGGCCTACCGCGAGCGCAACCGGGACGAGATCGCCGCCCAGCAGCGGGCCTACCGCGAGCGCAACCGGGACGAGATCGCCGCCCAGCAGCGGGCCTACTACGAGCGCAACCGGGACGAGATCGCCGCCAAGAAGCGGGCCTACTACGAGCGCAACCGGGACGAGATCGCCGCCAAGAAGCGGGCCTACTACGAGCGCAACCGGGACGAGATCGCCGCCCAGCAGCGGGCCTACCGCGAGCGCAACCGCGTATGCACCGTATGCGGCGAGCGGATGCGGCACCCGAGCGAGTCGGGGCTGTGCGGGTTCTGCGAGGAGGAGCGGGCAGCGTGAGCACGATCACCGGCTACCGCCACTCAGCGACCTGCACCTGCGGCTGCCATCTCGTCGTCGGCGCGAAGGGCCGGCGCCGCGAGGACGACGACACGCCGGGTCTTGCCGCGATGGGCGGCGCGGTCTACGAGTTCCCGGCGAGCACGGATCGCGGGCCGGTGGACGTGTACTACGAGCGCCCGAAGGAGAACGAATGAGCATCGAAATCAAGTCGGTCTACGGCAAGACCTTGTACGTCGCGGAGGATGCGCGGGACACTCGGCAGGCGCTAGAGGAGGCGGTGGGGGAGAACCCAACCTCAGGGGCGCCAACCTCAGGGGCGCCAACCTCTGGGGCGCCAACCTCTGGGACGCCAACCTCAGGGGCGCCAACCTCTGGGACGCCAACCTCGGGGACGCCAACCTCAGGGGCGCCAACCTCGGGGGCGCCAACCTCAGGGGCGCCAACCTCGGGGGCGCCAACCTCGGGGGCGCCAACCTCAGGGGCGCCAACCTCGGGGGCGCCAACCTCAGGGGCGCCAACCTCAGGGGCGCCAACCTCGGGGGCGCCAACCTCAGGGGCGCCAACCTCTGGGACGCCAACCTCAGGGGCGCCAACCTCTGGGGCGCCAACCTCGGGGGCGCCAACCTCAGGGACGCCAACCTCAGGGGCGCCAACCTCTGGGACGCCAACCTCGGGGACGCCAACCTCAGGGGCGCCAACCTCTGGGGCGCCGAAGGCATCGCAGCGGCCCGCGTCACCGATCTGCTGATCTTGCTCGACCAGCCGGGCAAGATCAGGGCTTACAAGCTCGTTGACGCCGAGGGTCATGGACCCTTCAACGGCGGCATCCGCTACGAGCTCGGCGAGACCGTCGAATGCGAGAACGCTGCCTCGACCGACCCTGACGAGCAGTGCGGCGCCGGCATCAACCTCGCCACATTGCCCTGGTGTCTCGCCAACTGGCGCGAGGGCTACAGGGTGCTGCTGTGCGAGTTCACCCGCAAGGACATTGCCGCGATCCCCACCGCGACCGATGGCAAGTTCCGGGTCCACCGCTGCAAGGTGATCCGCGAGGTTGACCTGGAGCCGATCTTCGCCGCCGAACGTGAACCCGCGACCGAGGAGGAAGCGTCCGATGCCTGACACCGAAGGGCCGCAGTCGCGGGCGCGGGTGATCCGCGAGCGAACGATCCAGGCTGAGGT
>JABWBJ010000567.1 GCA_013360595.1 Gemmatimonadaceae bacterium
GGCGGGCGGCGTCACCCGCACGAAGTCCACCCGCTCGCGCGCCGGGCGTGCGCTCCGGTCGACCACCAGCATCCGGTCGAACACCGCGGGCAGCTGCACCGCCTGCCAGACCACCACCATGAGCACCAGGTGCAGCCCGACCGACACCAGCGCCGAGGGCGTGGGGCGGCGCCGCGGGCGCATCCCTTCCGGCAGGTGATCAGGTCGAAGGACGTTCACCGGGCCCCCGGGTCAGTCGCGGTCGAACGGTTCAGGCGCATGCGCGTTGGTCTACCCCGCACCACCGCGGGGTTGCCACCGTTCGACGGGGAGGAGCCCGCCATGTTACGACCGGTCGCGCACGGGGTTGGTGACGCGGCTGATCCCCGTGATCGACACCGTCACGCTGTCACCGGCCCGCAAGGGGCCGATCCCGGACGGCGTGCCCGTCGCCACCAGGTCGCCCGGTTCCAGCGTCATGATGTGCGACACGTACGAGAGCAGCATCGGGATCCTGAATACCATGTCGGCGCCCGTCGCGCGCTGCCGCACTTCGCCGTTCACCGTCGTGACGACCTCCAGCGCGTCGAAGTCGACCGGACCCGTGTGCACGTTCCCGATCGGGCAGAACGTGTCGAACCCCTTGGCGCGCGTCCACTGGCTGTCCCGGCGTTGCAGGTCGCGGGCCGTGACGTCATTGACCGCCACGATGCCCGCGATGCCGGCCACGGCCTCCTGCTCAGACACTCGGCGCAGCGGCTTCCCTATCAGGACGCCGATCTCGCCCTCGTGCTCCACCTGCGATGACTGCGGGGGCCGCTCGATCCACTCTCCGTCCCTGATCACACTGGACGGGGGCTTGAGGAAGATCAGGGGCTCGGCCGGCACGTCGTTCCCGAGTTCACGGGCGTGTTCGACGTAGTTGCGGCCGATGCAGACGATCTTGCCGGGGCGGGTCATCGCGTCTGGAGGGGGCTGGGGGCCGGGGGCTGGGGGGCTGGGGAACGCGTCGGGTCCCCTTTCCGCCCTTCAAACCTACCCGCCGGCTGCCTTGGGGGCAGGTCGCGTCCGTCTCGACGGACGGGCTGCCTGCCGATCGCGGGAGAAGAACGGCACGAGCTGCCGTCGGATCTCCTCCCAGGAGCCCTCGACCCGGCGCGCCGGCGGCAGGGACTCGATCAGCGTCTCGCCGTACCCCTTGGTGAGCACCCGAGGGTCCAGCAGCACGATCGCGCCCCGGTCCGTCGAGGTGCGGATCAGCCGGCCGAAGCCCTGCTTGAGGCGGAGCGCGGCATCCGGGAGCATGTACTCGGTGAAGGGGTCGCCACCGTCGTGCTGAACGCGCTCGCAGCGGGCCGCCACGAGCGGCTCCGTCGGCACGCGGAACGGGAGGCGCGCCAGCAGGAGGGCGCGCAGCGCGTCTCCGGGCACGTCCACGCCTTCCCAGAAGCTCGCCGTCCCCAGCAGCACGGCCGACCCCGCGTCGGTGAAGCGGCGCAGCAGCGCCCGCCGCGAGTCCTCGCCGTGGACCAGG
>JABWBJ010000076.1 GCA_013360595.1 Gemmatimonadaceae bacterium
CGAGGGCTGGCGGGCGTCCGGCACCGCACGCTGGTGGTGAACCTGCCGGGTTCGACCGGCGGCGTGCGCGACGCGCTGGCGGCGCTGGACCCGATCGTGGATCACGCGGTCGCCATTGTGCGCGGCGCCCCCAGCGGCCACTAGCCCCCATCGCATGTCCCACATCCGCGCTCGGCGATCTGATGCGTGCTGTCTGCTGTCCGCCGCCTGATGTCCGTCCTCATCACCCTGACTGACGTCGAACCGGCGGTCCGGCTCGCCAAGCTCCTCGAGCGTGAGGGCATGGAGACCGAGATGGTATCGCCGCTCGACGACTTCCGGTCGGCGCTGCGTCGCGCGCGGCCCGGGATCGTCGTGATGACCGGCGGCCTCCTGGATCCGCACAACGTGCAGCTGGTGAAGGAGCTGCTGTGGGATGACATCGCGGTGATCGGTTTTGCCGACGTGCGGGACCCGGCCATCGACGAGCGGCTTCGCGGCGCCGGGTATGTCGAGGTGTTTCCAAAACCGGTCGTGCCGGAGGAAGTGGCCGGCGTGGTCAAGCAGATCGCGCGGCGCCAGGAACTCTCGCGGACGACCGGGTTGATCGGAGAATCCGAGGCGATCCGCGAAGTGCTGGTGCAGGTGGAGCAGATCGCGCCGGTCTCGAGCACCGTGCTGATCGAGGGCGAGAGCGGCACGGGGAAGGAACTGGTGGCGCGCGCCATCCACGGATTGTCGCCGCGCCGCAACAAGCCGTTCATCGCGGTGAACGTGGGCGCGCTGCCGGAGACGCTGCTCGAGAGCGAGCTGTTCGGCCACGAGAAGGGCGCGTTCACCGGGGCGGCGGAACGGCGGCTGGGCCGGTTCGAGCTGGCGCACGGCGGGACGCTCTTCCTGGACGAGATCGGGGAGGTGCCGTCGTCGACGCAGGTCAAGCTGCTGCGCGTGCTCGAGGAGCGCGTGGTGACGCGGGTCGGGGGCGCGCAGGAGATCCCGGTGGACGTTCGGGTCGTGGCGGCGACGAACGCGCCGCTGCGCGAGGGCGTGGAGCAGGGGCGTTTCCGCGCCGACCTGTTCTACCGCCTGAACGTGCTGCGGATCTACCTGCCGCCGCTGCGGGAGCGCCGGCAGGACATCCCGCTCCTCGTCAGGCGCTTCATCCGGCAGCTGTCGCGCGAGCACGACCGTCCCTTTCACGGCCTTTCCGCGGAGGCGTTGCAGCGGCTGGTGGAGTATCCGTGGCCGGGGAACGTGCGCGAGTTGCGGAACCTGGTGGAGAGCATGGTGGTGCTGTCGCCGGGTCGGGAGATCGGTCCGGACGACATCCCGCCGCAGATCCGGGACGCGGGGGCGACGCGATTCCTGCCGGTGCACGTGGGGCCCGTGCTGCGGCAGGGGGCCGGGAGCGAGGGTCGGGAGCTGGAGTTCATTCTCCGGAGCCTGGTCGAGCTCAAGCTGCAGCTCGAGGAACTCCGCCGCCGGGTGGACGACATGGGGACGGCGGGTCTGGCGGCGGCGGCGCCCCCGGCCTGGGGCGGGGAGGTGTCCGCCGGCGCGGCAGGAGCGCCGTGGGCGGCGCTGGGCGGGGTGGCGGGGATCGAGCCGCGCGATCAGGGGCGCCCGCCGAACGAGGCGGTCATCCGGCCTGGCATGTCAATGGCTGACGTCGAGAAGGCGGCGATCGAGGTGGCGCTGCGGGAGACCCGAGGCAATCGGCGCCGTGCGGCAGAGATGTTGCAGATCGGGGAGCGAACCTTGTACCGGAAGCTCCGGGAGTATCATCTGCCGGTGTCGGAACTGATGCTTGACGAACCGGACCCGGGGTCCGTACAATAGGGCGGCGCGTAAGCTGTTGAGTTACAATCGTCTAAAGCGCTTCACCTGAGAAACACCTGAAGCCGTTTTTGGCATGACTGGTCTGGCCCATGAGACAGGAGAGGACGGCCCGATGACTCCTCAGGCGCAGCCATCGCCGGTGATTGCAGGGAGTGTTCTGCCGATCAAGCGGGCGGAGGAGCTGCTCCAGACGCTGCCGGGCGTGATCGCGGCGCGGATAATCGCGAGCGAGACCGGGGCGGTGGATGAGATCCATGTGCTTACCACGGCTGAAGTTACGCCCAAGCAGACGGTCCGGAACATCGAGAGCGCCCTGATTGCGCATCTGGGGATGCGGGTGGATCACCGGAAGATTTCGGTGGCGACGACCCTGGAGCACCGGAAGGCCGGCGATGGGGATCCGGAGGGGTCCGTGGCGGGGGGAGCGTTGCCAAAAGCGGCCGCTGGGGCGCCGTCTGGCGGTATGTCCGCCGCCGGGGCGGCGGGGCTGGTGCGGACCGTGGTCTTCGAGGACGTGGAGGTGAGGCGGAGCCGTGCGCGGGGGATCTCGTGCCGAGTGACGCTCAGGAAGGGTGACCAGTCTTACACGGGAGAAGCGGAGGGGCTGGAGAACGAGCGGTCCCGCCTGGAGTTAGCGGGTCGGGCGGCGCTGCGGGCGATCTCGGAGATTGAGGCCGCGGCGAAGTCACTGGACCTGGGCGGGGCGCGGGTGGTGGAGGCGTTTGAGCGGGAGCTGGTGCTGGTGGCGGTGACGGCGCAGCTGGCGCGAGAGACGGTGCTGTTGACGGGGACGTGCGAGGTGAAGGAGAGCCCGGAGACGGCGGCGGTGCTGGCGGTGCTGGATGCGACGAACCGGTGGCTGATGAATCCGCGGCGCGGGTAGACGCGCTGGAGTCGTTGGCGCGCCGGCGGTGAGTGGACCCGTACGGGAGCGCACAACGGCCGGGAAGACCTAACGACGACACAACGGACGAACGCCCCCCATTTCCGCTGAGCGAAGGTGAGCGGGAATGGAAGTGCAGTAGAGCGGAGCCGACCAGAAGTGGCATACTCGGGTTCGAGTATGACTTAACTGACGGGAGGTGACGCGCAATGATCCAATGGATCCTGTCGTACCTGACTGCCTGGATTAACTGGGTCTAGTTGGAAGTGGGGGGCTAGTCTCTTATTGCGGTTCGGACATGCGTCCGAGCCGAGTGGTTTGGAGCAAGCGATTGCCCGAGTCCCCGTCACTGCCGAGCGAACTTCCCTTCCGTTTGCAGCCTCGCCCATGGGCTAGGCTCGGGGAGCGCGCACGCTCATCCTCTCTTGGTCCTGACGGCACGAGGCGAGCGGCGCCTGTAGTAATCGCTGTGGCCGTTCTTGCCTTGGCTGCGACGGCGTACTTGGCTGGCAGCGGTAGTGCTCTGCCGACCGGCGCCTTTCCCTTGGCGATCACCCTCGTTGCACTCGGCTTCGCGGCTGAGTTTCACTCGTTCAACCAGTCTAAGGAGGCTGCTGGCTCAGCAGCCCTCATTCCGTTTACCGCAGCCGCACTTGTTGCGCCGAGCGTTAACACGGTGCTCTTGGTGGGCGTTGCAGACCTCGCCGTTCAACTTCTGAACCGTCGAGGAGCTCTGAAGGCAGTATTCAATCCCGCCCAACATGCGCTCGCACTTGCGGGCTCCATCGCGGCTTATCGCATTGTTGGTGGCGCGCCGTTCATTGAACTGGCGGGCGTTTCGTTCTGGGACTGCGTCAAGACACAGCTTCTCCCGAGCACGCTGCTCGTCGGAGTCATCTTGTTGGTGAACTCAGTTTGTGTTAGTGCAGTTATCGCTCGAAGCAGTGAGCGCAAGTTCTGGCGTCTGTGGCTAACGCATCTGAGACTGTCGCTTCCGACTCTGCTCGTCAGCATCGTTGTGGCGTTCTATCTGGCCTGGCTAAGCGTCAACCTCGGAATCATAGGCACCGCAGGCATGGCGCTTCCGATTATCGCCGTGAGGCAGCTTTACCGGACGACCGTCGAGCTGGCTACAGTCACACAGGAACTTCTTGAGTTGATGGTGGCCGCGATTGAAGCGCGAGACGCGTACACCTCTGGTCATAGCCGGCGCGTTGCAAAAGCATCGGAGATCATCGCGAAGGCAATTGGCTTGAGCCCGGCCGAGGTCGAACGCGTGTCCGTTGCAGCGCTATTGCACGATGTCGGCAAGATCGATGAGCGATTCGGCCCAATCCTCGCAAAGGAAGGTAGGCTCACTCCCGAAGAGTGGGAGATCATGAAACAGCATCCTATTCGAGGGTCAGAGTTGGTTGGTCTGCTGTCCAGCCTGCGCGACATCGTTGCTCCTGTTCGTCACCATCACGAGAACTGGGATGGCACGGGCTACCCCGATGGGCTTAAAGCTGAGCAGATCCCTCTCGCTAGTCGGATAATCATGTTCGCCGACACACTGGACGCGATCACCACCGACCGACCGTATCGCAAGGCGCTCGGTATGGAAGAGGCTCGTTCAGAGTTCCTTCGATTCCGAGCGAAGCAGTTCGACCCATCTATCTGCGATAAGGTCGTCTCAAGCGACGTGTGGGCGGAGCTGTATGTTTGCTTCGTCGCTGAGGCAAGGCGGATGCAGCGGGCGTCTTAACGTGGCCCTGAGCGTTGTACGCCTATAGCGCCGTTTCCATCGCCGTTGGTCGGGAGCGCTCTGGCGGCTGCGGCTTTCAGCAGTGCCCTGGGCGCTTTCAACTCCCGGCGGTCGCATTCCAGATAGCGAGTGACGAGGCGCCCTGCTTCTTCCGATCTGTCCAGTGCGAGTAGACCTGACACCACTGCAGCCACTACTGGGTCTTGATACCCTTTTCGACCCATGAGTTCGTGTAGACGTAGCAGGTCGTCGACACGATCCCGCAGCGAGGCCCGCTCTCCAGCAACCGTTGCGGCAAGGACGTCCAACGCAAGCAAGGACTGTCGCCCCCTGGTTGACCCTGAGTAGGAATCTCGAATCGCGGCTGGGAATTCAAAGTCCGGCAGAAGGGTGGCGTCCCCGGACTCGGCGGCAAGGAGAACCCGCAGCTCGAACTCGACAGCGCCGCAGAGCGGGTCATCTGAACTGCTCTGAATCGTCCGCACTCGGCCAATCCAGGATCTTGCCTGATCGAGTTCTCCTTGCCAGAGTGCCAGAGTGCCGAGGTCCTCTATGCACAACGCAGCTTGCGTTTGAAGCCCCAGTCGCTCAAAGAGATCCAAGGCCGTCTCAAGCAAGCGCTTTGCCTGTGCCTCATCTGCATAGCGCATGAGACCAAAACTGGCCCTGCGCATGTGATGCGCGCGCAAAGCTGGGTTTCTAAGCGACATCGCCTCAATTGCGAGGTCCTGCAGGAGGCCCGGAACTAGCGAAAGATCTCCGAAGGCGGCATGGAAGACTGCCCGTGACGTGAGCGCATCGATGTTCTCAGTGGTGGTGCGAGGGAGCAACGAAGCCGTGGCATTATACACACGGGTGGCAGCCTCCTCGTCTCCGTTGTTGTCTGCTTGGATCATGGCGATCGTGGCAGCGGCAAGCCTGTGGCGCACCGTTGCCCTTGGGGACGAGAAACACTCCGCGATTCGCGGCGGAAGTGATCCGTGGGTATGGCGACCGTTATAGTGCGCCTCGAAGCTGACCAACTCCAACTCGTTGTGCTGTGGTGGCAGTCTCCCCTCTTGCGAGTAGATCGCTCTCCACCTACTGACGGCTGTCTCGACTGTTGGCCAATCACGGAGGAGGCGCGAGGCGTGCGCCTGGCCCGCGAGGGCTCGAGCGCGCTCCGGCTGCTCCTGTGAATGACCTTCCACTTGCGTAAACACTGGCATGGCCTCGCGTGCCAGCCCAAGTCGAAGAAGGCGTTGGCCGAGAAGCAGAGAGGTGCGCAAGCCTTCGCGGCGCGCAGACGCGCAACTCCAGTGATGCACCACCTCCCAGAGTAACGCCACACCGCCGTCCCGTAACGCTTCCCGGCCCAGCGTCTTCGCCGCGCGCCGGTGCAGTAACGCCCGCGCCGCCGTCGGCGTCCGCTCCAGTACCGCCTCCCGGATCGTGTCGTGCCGGCACACCGTCCCCGCCTCCGCCGACGTCAACATCCCCGCCGCCTGCAGCTCCGACAACGCCGCCAGCACATCGCTCGTCCGCCGCTCCACCATCCGGTGCAGCCGCTCCACGTTCGAACTCAACCCCAGCACCGCCGCCGCCCGCAATACCGTCAACGCCCCCGGCGACAACCGCGACAAGCGATCCTCCAGCAGCGCCTGCACCGTCACCGGCAGCTCGTCAGTCACCAGCTCCGAGCGCAGCTTCAGCAACTCCACCAGAAAGAACGGATTCCCCCCCGACAACTGGATGATCCGTTCCCGCGCCGCCTCATCGAGCGTCTCCTCGTGCATCGCACAGAACCGGTGAACCAGCCGGTCGCAGCTCTCATCGCTCAAGGGCAGCAGCTCATGCACCGTGCTCACCCCGTGCAGCCGCGTGAACCGCTCCGCATCCCCCGGCTCCGGCTGCCGCATCGTGAACAGCAGCAGCAGCGGCCGGCCCGCGTGCGTCCGCAACGCGTCGTGCAGAATCGCCTGGCTGTGCTCATCCATCTGGTGCGCATCGTCCACGTGAATGACCAGCGGCCCCTCCGACAGGATCGCGTCCATCACGTCCAGAATCGACCACCGCACCATCGCGAACCGGGACTCGCCATCCGCGTCGAGCGCGTACCCGGCGTCGCGCATCGGCGCCGGCGACGACATCGCCCGCAGACACTCCAGCGCCGCCGGCGCACACCCGATCGCCCCGGGCATCCGCAGCAATCCATCCACCAGCTCGCTCACCGCGTACAACGCCTGCGTCCGGCTGCTCGGCTGCGTCCCCACCGTCAGGATCCGCGCCCCCTGCAGCTCCGCCATGCGGCAGCACTCGTAGGCGAGCCGCGTCTTTCCCACGCCGGCCGACCCGGTCACCACGTATGACACCGCGCGGTTTCCCTTGAGCCGCTGGAACGCCGTCAGCACCCGCTCCACATCGGCCTCCCGGCCGATCATCGGCAGCTCGATCGCCGCCTGGTGCCGCCTGACGAGTCGGTCCGACACGCGCTCCCGCAGGAGGCTGGCCGACACCCGCAGGTCGGGCCGGTATCGGCCCACCTCTCCCTCGTACCGATCGATCAGGCCCACGGCCTCGACCTTCCCGCCCGCCAGCGCCACCGACTCCGCGAGCGCCAGGGTGGCCTCCTCGTTCAGCGGATCGAGCTGCAGACAGAACCGGCAGAGACGCTCCACGTCACCGTACCGCCCCCGCGCCCGCAGCTCGCTGATCCCCCGCACCAGTCCGCGCCGGAGTCGGCTGCCCACGTCGGCGCGAAACTCCTCCACCCAGCGCGCGAAGGGCCGGGAGAAGCCCGGTGCGTAGGCCGGCAGGACGGTGACATCGGCCAGCCGGAGGTAGATGCCGGGCGGCGCCCCGTCCGCCACCGCCGGCAGAAAGTCCGCCTCGACGAAGTGCGGCTCGAGCACGTTCGACCGCGCGCCGGTCCGCACCGGAATGCCCAGGATGCGAAGCCGGTAGAGCGCCTGACGCAGGCAGTGGCGCGCCGCCTCCGACCGGTGCCGCGGCCAGAAGAGCCGCAGGATCTCGTCGCGCGGCACGTCCCGTCCGGGCTGGGCGCAGAAGAACAGGCCGAGCCCGAACTGCAGGTCCGATTCCGGGGTGAGGCGGATGCCACGGGTGTGGATCTCCGCCCCGCCGAGCACACGGCAGCGAACGATGGAGAGGGTCACGGAGCTGGCGGCAGAAGGCGGCAGCAACATTGCGCGCCACCGTCACCGCCGCGTCACCTGACGCCGCGGCCGGGAGATGAGAACGCGTCGCCGGCGCCGACGCAAGACGTTGGCCACCGGTCGGTTGAACCGTGTAACCCCGCCCCCCAGTACCCGGCACCCCCAGTACCCCGCACCAGCTGTTCCCCGCACCAGCTGTTCCCCGCACCATCTGTTCCCCGCACCCCTCTGTCCCCGGACCCCCTGTCCCCCGCACCCCCTGTACCCCGTACCCTGTACCCCGAACCCTCCCCCTACTTCACCACCTGCCCGACCAGCGCGTCGGCGCTCACGCCCTCGGCCTCGGCCTGGAAGTTCAGCACCACCCGGTGGCGGAGCACGGTCATGGCGATCGCGCGCACGTCGTCCAGGTCCGGCACCGGCCGGCCGTCCATCGCCGCCCGCGCCTTGGCGCCGAGGACGAGGTACTGGGAGGCGCGCGGCCCGGCGCCATAGCTCAGGAACTTCCGGATGTCGGGCGTGGAGTTCGGGTCCCCGGGCCGCGTCGCGCGCGCGATCTGCACGGCGTACTTCACCAGCGTCGGCGGGGCCGGGATCCGCCTGACGAGATGCTGGAGCGCCAGCACCTCCTCGCCACGCAGGACCGGCGTGATCACCGTCTCGGTGTCGGTCGTGGTCCAGGCGACGATGCGCTCCTCCTCGTCGATGGAGGGGTAGTGGACGCGCAGCTCGAACATGAAGCGGTCGAGCTGCGCCTCGGGCAGCGGATACGTCGCTTCCTGTTCGATCGGGTTCTGCGTGGCGAGCACGAAGAACGGCGCCGGCAGCTTGTACGTCTGGCCGGCGACCGTCACCGTCCGTTCCTGCATCGCCTGCAGCAGCGCGGCCTGCGTCTTGGGCGGCGCCCGGTTGATCTCGTCGGCGAGCACCACGTTTCCGAAGATGGGGCCCTTCACGAACTTGAAGACGCGCTTGCCGGTGGCGTGGTCCTCCTCGAGGAGCTCGGTGCCGGTGATGTCGCTGGGCATGAGGTCCGGCGTGAACTGCACGCGCGAGAACTCGAGGTCGAGCGCCTCGGACACCGTCTGGACCAGGAGCGTCTTCGCCAGGCCGGGCACGCCGACGATCATGACGTGACCGCCGGCCAGGATCGCGGCGACGAGGTTCTCCACCACGTCCTGGTGTCCGACGATCTTCCGGCCGATCTGCTCGACGAGCGCCTTGCGCGCCAGGGCGAGCTTCTGGAGCAGTTCGAGGTCGCGCTGTTCGTCAGCGGTAAGGCTGGGCCTGGCCTGGGCGGTCAAGGAATGCGTCCGGGTCCGGAGGATAAGGGAGCGGAGAAGATAATCCGGGGTCCGGCAGGAGACAGGGCGCGGCGCGGGTGCACCGACCGATCGTCAGCGGGCGGGAGATGCGCTCCGGCGATCTGAACGCCAGCGCGGCGCCCATCGGCGTGCCCGCGCGTCCGGCTACTCCCTGCTGCATGTCCGCCGGCGCCCATCGGCGTGCCCGCGCGTCCGGCTACTCCCTGCTGTCTGCC
>JABWBJ010000568.1 GCA_013360595.1 Gemmatimonadaceae bacterium
CGCATGACCAGAACACAGAAACTGCCCGCCGCGGAGAGGTTGTGCCCCGGCGAAACGGCCTAGCTCAGCTCGAGCCTATCCCCCATTCGCTGAGGCAATCGGGCATCTTCGGTAACGTTGGCGGTCCAGTCTGGCGCTGGGACAAGCCTTAACTCGACGAGCCTGTCCCACACCCGGTCTAAACCCTGCCTAAACCTTTACCTTGAACGCGTCGCCAGGCTTCAGCGACCGCGCAAATCCGGCCAGCAGCTCCGGAATCCGTTCCAGGTCCGCCAGCGAGACCAACTCGACCGGCGAATGCATGTAGCGGTTGGGCACGGAGACGAGCGCCGTCGCCACCCCCTCGCGCGCCAGGTGGATGAAGTCGGCGTCGGTGCTCGTCTCCCGACCGGCGGCCTGGAGCGTGAACGGAACGCCGATGCGCGCCGCCGCGTCGCGGAGGATCCCGAACGCCACCGGCGAGATCACCGAGCCGCGCGTGAGCACGGGACCTCCTCCGAGCCGGTGGTCGCCGGCGTCCTTCCTGTCGGCGGTGGGATGGTCGGTCGCGTGCGTGACGTCCACGGCGATGGCCATGGCCGGATTGAGCCGACCGGCGGCAATAAGGGCGCCCCCGCCGTGATGGCCGATCTCCTCCTGCGTGGTCGCCACGGCCGCCACCGCGGCCACGCCGGGGCGCTCCGCATAACGACGCAACGCCTCGAGGATCACGAACGCGCCGATCCTGTCGTCCACGGCCCGGGACGCCAGCCGGTGGTTGGGGAGCGTGATCACGCGCGTATCGATCACCCCGGCGTCTCCCACCGACAGCCGCGCCTCCGCGTCCGCGCGTGACGCGGCGCCGATGTCGACCCAGAGGTCCTCGAACTTCACCGCCTTGTCGCGGGCGTCGGGCTTGAGCAGGTGCACGGGCTTGCGTCCCACCACGCCGATGACGTCGCCGTCGCCGCCGAGGAAGCGGAGCCGCTGGCCGACCAGCACCTGCGGATCCCAGCCCCCGATCGGGGCGATGTACGCAAACCCGTCATCGTCGATCCAGGTGACGATCACCCCGATCTCGTCGATGTGGCCGGCGAGCATCACGGTCACGGGAGCGCCGGCGTTGATGACCGCCACGGAATTGCCGGCGACATCGGACGAAACCCGGCCGATGGCGGCCGCCTCGGTCCGCCAGACCCGGGCGGCGTCCGACTCGAATCCGCTCGGGCCGGCGGCGTCCAGCAGACGGTGGAGGAAGGCGATCGAGTCCTGGGAGAGCATCGCGACGGGGTGAGGGGGACGTGGTCAGGCGGCGCCGAGGGGGCGCGCCGTGCGCGGGTCGGGCTCGCCGAAGATGCCTGGATGAAGGATACGCGCCAGAACCTCGATGCCGCGCACGACGCCGGGTCCGGGACTCGACGTCAGCGCGTTGGCGTCAAGCGCCCACGCCGGGACGCCGCGTGCCCAGGCCCAGTCGCCAGCGGCCAGCATCGTCCGGCCCTGTGCCACGGCGTCGTCGAGG
>JABWBJ010000077.1 GCA_013360595.1 Gemmatimonadaceae bacterium
GCAAGCCGGGCGTGGTCGAAGGCCGGCGCGATGCGACGGGCCTGCGGGGACACGAGGCGGAACTCGGCGCCCTGCGCGGTCTGCGCCCGGTACCAGAAGCGGCCGTCGGGGAGCCAGTTCGCGTTCACGCTTCCCCCGATCACGAGCCCGGTCAGGTTGGGGCCGAGGAATCGGACGGCACGGTCGTATTCGGCCGCGGTCATGCGGCCGCTTTGCGCGGCGGCGGCGGGCGCGATGACGAGGAGCAGTTTCGCGAGGGCGGCGAACGCGCCGAAGCGCCTGAGGTGGCGACGGTCCATGGCTGGTCTCGGTCCGGGGTAGCGGGGGGCCAACGCTGCCAATACAGTCCGAGTTGACCCCGGTGACCGCAACTCCCTCGCTGGCGCGGATCCTCCTGACGTCCGGGCGCTCCGGCCGACCGGCGGCTCGTGTCCGGGCGCCCGGCGCCGAAGGAACCGGGCCCGAGGGTGCCGAGTACCCGGAGGCGAATCCACGTTGGAGGGACCGGGTGCAACCGCGTCGTGAGGTTCTGCTGGCCCTGGCCGCGCTGGCGTTCGTGCCGGCCCTGGCCTGTTCGCAACGGACTCCGCGCGCGGAGACCGGCCAGTTGCGCGCCGGCAACCACGAGTTCACGCTGCGGCACGAGGGTCGCCGGCGGACGTACCTCGTGCACGTGCCGCCTGGCGCCGGCGCCGCGCTTCCGGTGCTCGTGGCGTTTCACGGGGGCGGGGGGAACGCCGGCGGGTTCCAGCTCTACGCCGAACTCGACCGCCTCGCGGACCGGGAGCGATTCCTCGTCGTCTACCCGAACGGCACCGGCCGACTGGTGACTCGCCTGCTCACCTGGAACGCCGGAGACGGCTGCTGCGGATACGCGTTGAACAACGGGGTGGACGACGTCGGGTATGCGGTGGCCGTGGTGGAGGATCTCGGGCGTCGCACATCGATCGACCGGCGCCGCGTGTACGCCACGGGCCACTCCAACGGCGGGATCATGTCGCACCGGCTGGCGGCGGAACGCGCGGGGTTCGTCGCGGCGATCGCACCGGTGGCCGGATCGCTCGACCTGCGATCGTTCGCACCCGTGCGTGCCGTGCCGGTCATGCAGATCCACAGCGTCGATGATCCACGGGCCCTGTACGAAGGCGGACTGGGTCCGCCGTTCCCGGGCACGGACAACCGGGTGATGCACCAGCCGGTTCAGGCGGGGCTCGATCGGTGGATCGTGGCGAACGGCTGCGCCACGAGGCCGGACACGCTCGACCGGCGCGCCGAAAGCCACGGCGGTGCCACCCATCGCGCGATGCTCCTGGCCTGGCGCGGATGCCGCGGCGGCGCCGAGGTGCGGCACTGGAAGCTGACGGGACCTGGCCACGCCTGGCCCGGTGATGCCCGGCCGCCCGGCGGCGAGGCGATCTCGGGTCCGCAGACCACGGTGGTGCGCGCCGCCGACGAGGTCTGGGCCTTCGTCAGCCGATTCCGGCTGCCGTGAGGGTCGTCCTGTTCGGCGCGTCGGGGATGGTCGGCTCCGGCGTCCTGCACGAGTGCCTGGCCGACGCTCGCGTTGGCGAAGTGCTCACGGTCGGGCGGACCGTCACGGGGAGCGCGCACCCGAAGCGGCGCGATCTGCTGCGCGACGACTTCCTCGATTATCGCGATCTTCGGGCGGACTTCCGCGGGGCCGATGCCTGCTTCTTCTGTCTCGGGGTGACCGCGGTGGGAAAGTCGGAGGCCGAGTACCATCGCCTGACGTACGACATCACGCTGGCGGCCGCGACGACCATGGCCGAGGTCGCTCCCGGTTCGGTGTTCTGCTACGTCTCCGGCCAGGGGACGGACAGCAGTGAGCGCGGGCGGATCATGTGGGCGCGAGTCAAGGGCAAGACGGAGAATGCGCTGCTGCGCCTCCCGCTCAGGGCGTACATGCTGCGTCCGGGGTACATCCACCCGATGGATGGCGTCGTCTCCAGGACCCGCGTGTATCGCGTCTTCTACCGCCTCATGGGTCCGCTGTACCCGGTGATACGGCGCCTGGCGCCCGACTCGGTGACGACGAGCCAGGAGGTCGGGCGGTGCATGATCGAGCTGGCGGCGCGGGGCTTCGACCGGCCGGTCCTGGAGGTCCGGGACATCAACCGGGTGGGGAGAGCGCACGCGGGCGACCGCGGGTGAGGGCCCGGCGCGCCCGCCTCACGCGGTGCTGCGATCCTCCACCACCCATCCATCGCGGAGCGTGATGACGCGATGGCCGACGGCGGCGTTCTCCTCGGAGTGCGTGACCTGGACGATGGTCGTCCCGCTCGCGTTCAGCTGCCGGAAGAGGTCCATGATCTCACGCGCCTGTGAGGAATGCAGGTTGCCGGTGGGCTCGTCGGCGAGGAGCAGCGACGGGCGGGCGATGACGGCCCGCGCGACGCCCACCAGTTGCTGCTGTCCGCCGGACAGCTGGCGCGGGAAGAGGTCCTTCTTGCCGACGATCCGGAACCGGTCGAGCGCATCGGCGACGATGGCGGCGCGCTGGTCCTTCGGGACATTCCGGTAGGAGAGCGGAACGTCGAGGTTCTCCGCGACCGTGAGTTCGTCGAGCAGGTGGTACTGCTGGAACACGAAGCCGATGTGCCGCCGGTTGAGGGCGAGTCTCGACTTGTTGTCGAGCCGATGCACGGCATGGCCGCTGAAGTGGTACTCGCCTGTCCACGCGCCGTCGAACATGCCGAGGATGGCGAGCAGCGTGGATTTCCCGGCGCCCGACGGCCCCATGATGGTGATGAACTCGCCGGGATTGACGTCGAACGTGATACGCCGGAGGAGGTACATGCGCCCGGCCGGCGACTCGATGGCCTTCTCGAGGCCGCGCAGTGAGACCAGTGGACCGGCGGGCGGTTGCTCGCCGGGCTCGGCGAGGACGCCCTGGGACTTGAAGGGCCACATGAGTTGCGAGTTGCGAGTTGCGAGTTGGGAGTTGCGAGTTGCGAGAGATACGTGAGCACAAAACTAAAGCCGCCGGCCGGCGTTCCTGATCCGGCTGGCGGCTCGACTCCCCCGAAAGGGCGGGGTCAGTGACTCGCGACGGCCTCGTCCACCACCTTGCCGTCGAACAGGTGGATGGAGCGGTCGGCATGGGCCGCGTACCGCGGGTCGTGGGTCACCATGCAGATGGTCGCGCCTCCCTTGTGCAGCTCCTGGAGCAGGCCCATCACCGCTTCGCCGTTCGCGGAGTCCAGGTTGCCGGTCGGTTCGTCGGCGAGGAGGATCGCCGGGTCGCCGGCGACGGCCCGTGCCACGGCGACTCGCTGCTGCTGGCCGCCCGAGAGCTGCGATGGGTAGTGCTTCATGCGGTGGCCCATCTGCACGCGCTCGAGCGCATCCTGCACGCGCTTCCGGCGCTCCTGCGACGACATGCCGCGGTACGTCAGCGGCAGCTCCACGTTCTCATAGACCGTGAGGTCGCCGATGAGGTTGAACGCCTGGAAGATGAACCCGATCTGCCGGTTCCGGATCCGCGCCCGATCCGCCGCCGACAGCTTCGCGACCTGCTCGCCGCTCAACACGTAGGTGCCGTCGGTCGGCGTATCGAGCAGGCCCAGGATCGACAGCAGCGTCGTCTTGCCGCATCCGGAGGGACCGGCGATGGCGATGTACTCGCCGGGACGGATCTCGAGGTGCACGTCCGACAGCGCGTGCGTCTCGACTTCGTCCGTGTAGAACACCTTCTTGATGCCTTCCATCCGGATGAGCGGTTCCATGGATCGGAGGGGTGAAGTGGGAGGAGGTGATGCGAGCTAGTTGATGCGGATGCGGTTCACGGTGTCATACGTGCCCATGTCCGAGATCACGATCTTGTCGCCGATCGCGAGCCCGGCCTCGACGACGATCTGGTTGACCGAGGCCTTGCCGAACTTGACGTTCGTCCGTACGGCCGTCTTGCCGTCCGGTTCCAGCTTGAACAGCCCGACGGTCTGATCGGGCTGGGAGTTGCCCGGCCGCTGGACGAACAGGACGTCGGGGAGCCGGTCGATCTCGATGGTCCCGTCGACGCTGAGGTCGGAGCGCGCCGAGGGCGGCATGTCACCCTCCAGGGCCACCTCGACCGTGACCGTGGCGTTCTGGGAGATCGGGTCCACGCGCATGACGCGACCGGTGACGATGGCCGGGTGAAGATCGACCTCGACCTTCTGGCCGACGACCACGTCCTTGGCCTGCGATTCCGGGACCCGCAGCACGGCCTTGAACCGTCCCGGTTGCGCGACGCGGGCCAGCTCCTGTCCGGAGTTGATCCATTGGCCGAGTTCCAGGTCCAGGCGCTGGAGCTGCCCGTCGATCCCGGCTGTGACGTGCAGTCCGGCGATCCGGTCGCGCCGGAGCTGCACGACGGCCTTGTTGCTCGCCACGGTGTTTTCGGCGCCGGCGATCTGCTCGGCCATCGAGGTCTCCATCAGCTTGAGACGGCGTTCCTCGATGGCGAGCGTGGCCGTCAGCTCGCTCACCAGTTCGCGGGCGGCCTTCAGCTCGAACTCCGACGCCAGTCCCTTGCGGGTGGCGTCGAGGGCTTCGAAGGTGGCCTTGCTGCGCTCGGCGGCGGCCAGCTGCGTGCGAATCCGGGCGATGCTGGCTTCCTGGGCGAGCCGGTTGCTCTCGAGGGTCGAGCGCAGCGTCACCAGGTTCTGCTCGGCCTGTGCCAGCGCTTCCTGCGCGGTCAGCAGGAGCATCTGCTCGTCCGGGTTGCTGAGCACGAGGATCACCGTGTTCCGCGTCACCATCGCGCCGGGGCGCAGCGGGCGATCCTCGACGCGGCCGCTGACCACGGCGGCGACGTAGCGGATGTTCTCGGGAACCAGCGTCCCGGGCGCGCGCACGTTGCGTACGAACTCGCCGCGCTGGACGGAATCGATGATGACCTCGGCCCGCGAGACGGATGGCGGCCGGGCCTCGAGCCGGCTCAGCGCCACCGTCAGCATCACGGCGGCGATGAGGCCCCCGGCGATGAGCAGGTTCCGCTTGGTCTTCCTGGGCGGTTCTCGCTTGATGTCCACGAAACGGGTCTCGTCGGTTCGGTGTTCGACACCTACTACGGCCGGACGGTTGAAAAGCTTCAGCCGGGCCGGGGAGTGGGCTCCCGAGGCAAACTGCGGCGGACCAACGCATTGGCAAGCGTCGATCGCCAGGGACATGCGTTCCGGCGATACGGCCACCCCCCGGAAGAGGTGACGGCGCGGTGATGCCCCCGGTGCACCATGTCCGCGCGCGATCGGGGACCGGCACACCGCCGGCAGGCCCCGGTCGCACGGACCGCTACTCAAGGGGGATCAATGCAGGGATGCGCTCGCCTTCGGGGTTCGATGCCGGGTCGAATGTGGGTGGCAGGACTGCTGTTCAGCGTGGCAACCGGGTGCTCTGTCGACGAGCCAACGGCCGTACGGCCGCTTGCAGCGGAGCGGCCGCTGCGTTCTCAGTCGGCGTCAGAAGGTGCCGACGCCCTGACGCGGTGGGAGACCCTCGGGGACGACTCGCTGTGGAAGCACGTCGAGGCGTCCGGCGGCGTGGTCGATGTCGGGCTGCGGCAGCCGGGCCAGGCCGCGGGGCTGCGCCGGGGGAGGGTGCTGGTGAATGCGGCTCACCGGGCGGCCGGCCGTGGCGCCATCGCGGCAATCCCGGGGACCGAGGTGCTGTCGGTCGACACCCTGCTCCCCATCGTCACGCTCCGGCTTCGGGACCGCGCGGCGCTGGCCCGGCTCCGGAAGCTGCCGCACGTGGAGTACGTCGAGCCGGGATTCTTCACGCCCGTCAATGGGCGCAATTTCAGCTTCGCCGAGCTGGCCTCCGGGTGCGGCACCGGGGGATACGCGGGACCGCGAGACGAGTACTACGTCGCGCCGTATGATCTGGTCCCCTGGAACTACCGGCGGATGAAGATCGATTCGGCCTGGGCGTGGGCTTCCGGTCGCGGCGTCACGGTGGGCCTCGTCGACACCGGCGTGGACAGCGACCAGCCGCAGTTCAACGAATACTTCGCGACCGGGTGGAGCTCCGGGCGCACGTTCGAGAAGTTCGCGACCGACCGCTCGACCGACACGCGGATCTGGCACGACGACTGCGGCCACGGCACGCGGATGGCCTCGGTGGTGGGAGCGCCGCGGAACGGTGGCGGGACGCTGGGTGTCGCGTGGGGGGCCAACCTGGTCGCCGTGCGCGTCGACAACGACGTGATCCTGAACCAGGTGGCCGCCACCCGCGAGGGCATCCGCCTGGCCGCGACGAAGGCGCGCATCGTGACGCTCGCCTTCGGCACCTGGGCCCATTACTCCAGTATTGCGCAGGAGCTGGAGTACTGGTACTTCAACACGGACCGGATCATGCTCGCGGCGGCGGGCACGTATCCGTGCTTCGACTGGCTCAAGCCGGTGAGTTTCCCGGGGACGCTCCAGACCGTGTGGACGGTGGCGGCATTCGACGAGACAGGTGGACTCGCCTGCAACAGTGGGCGCGGACACGACGTGGACTTCGCGGCCTTCACCAATCAGCCCGTGCACGGGCTGTGGAGAGACGCGCCGACCTACACGTACACCGGCATCTCAGGCTCGTCGGGCGCGACGGCGGTGATGGCCGGACTCGCGGCCCTGTATCTCGAGCGCAACCCCGGCGCCTCACGAGACCGTGTTCAGGCGGCGCTGACTGCCGCGGCCTCGCCGACCGGGTGGCGCTCGCCGTACTATGGCTATGGGGTCCCGGACGCGGTCTGTCTGATGGGGGTTCTCTGCGCCGCCTGGGTCGAGGGCCCGACACTCATCCAGGCGAGCGGGAACTACACCTGGACCATCCGGCACAGTGGAGGGAGCGGTCCTTTCACCTACCAGTGGGACACCGGCTCGACGAGCAACTCCATCAGCCGGTACGTGTCCGTGTACCCGGGAATGTCCGAGTATCTCTTCACGCTGACTGCCACCGTCCGCGACGCCCAGTCCGGCCGTACATTCACGATGCAGGTTCCGGTCGTGGTGCGCGATCCGTACGGGTGTCCCACCTGCGCCTGACGACCATGCCAAGACTCCTCCCGACCGTCCTGCCTTCCCTGCTCCTCGCCCTCGCGGTTCTTCCCGTCGCTGGCCAGGCGCCCCTGATAACGCCGGACTCTGCGCGACCGGCGAAGCTGGTTCCCGGTGGGACCGAGGTGCAGCGCCCCGAGCGGCTTCAACCGTCGGGGGTCCGGCTGCGCGCGGCCTGCGACGTCGCGACTCCGTGCACGGCGCCCGCGTCCGCGCCTCCCTGGCAGGATGCCGGCGTCCGGCGCGGGCGATACGTCCTGGCCGGGTTCCTGCTGGGGGCCGGCGCCGGGTGGGTGATCTACTCGCGCGCCTGTTCGGACGTGGACTGCACCAGCCCCATCGGCGGGGTCATGCTGAGCGCTGTGGGCGGGGCGGTCGGGATGCTCGTGGCTCTGCTGCTGACGCCGGCGCCAGGGTGACTCTGGGAGAGCAGACAGCGGGTCGCCCGGCCGCTGGTGAGTGCGACAGGTCCGGCACGTCAGGGGCCGGCACTGGTTCCGTACCGGTGCCCGGCGGTCCGCTGTCTGCTACTTCAGCTCCCGCACTTTGATGTTCCGGAACTCGACTCGGCTTCCGTGCTCCTGGAGGCCGATGTGGCCCTTCAGCGCTTTCCCGTACTGAGGCCAGGCGGCGAATTTCGATCCGGCCACCCGTCTGGCCCAGTCGGGGCTGCCCTGTTCGTACTCCACGACCTTGCGCCCGTTGAGCCAGTGTTCGACGTGGGGGCCGCGGGCGACGATGCGCGAGTGATTCCATTCGCCGGCGGGCTTCACGATTCCGCGGGGCACGCCGTAGAGCCCGTAGTCGGAGCCGGCCGACGTCAGCTCGTTGCGGCCGTCCGGGTGGCCGGCGTCGTCGAGGATCTGGTATTCGGGGGCGCCGTGGTAGATCCAGACGAGGCCTTCGACGGCGCGGTAGAAGATCCCGCTGTTGCCGCGCGGGGCGACCTTCCACTCCAGGACGAGCTCGAAGTCGCCGAACTGGTCTTTCGTGATGATGTCGGCGGCGCGGGAGACGCGCACCAGCGCGCCGTCAACCGCCTGCCAGCCGGCGGGCATGGTGTCCGCGCCGTAGGCGCGCCATCCGGCGGTGGAGGTGCCGTCGAAGAGGGGCCGCCAGCCCTCGGCCTTCTCCTGGGCCGTGAGGGTGTTGGGCGCGCTCTGCGCCGCACCGGGTCCGGGAATCACCAAGACCGCGCCGAGGGACAGGGCGGCGGCCAGGAATCTGGAGTGCATGCCATCCTCGTGGTCAGAGCGCCCAGCCCGCGCGGTACTCGCGGGTGAGGTACGCGTTGGCTTCCGGGACATTGGTGACGGACATGCTGGCGCCGTCGTACTCGATGCGGCGATTCTGGCCGGCGCGCAGCGCAACGATGCCGAGGAGCATCACTTCGGTCAGCGGCGCGGCGTAGTCGAAGGGGCAGCTGGCGGTTGCCTCGCCCTTGCAGGCCTTTGCCCAGTTGACTTCGTGTCCGGTGTCGACGCGCGGGAAGGTCTTGGGCACCTGCTCGGCCTCGGCCGCGAGGGCGGCGGGGAAGATCTTCGGTGCGTCGCCGTACGTCTGGTGCGTCAGGTATCCGCGCTCTCCGACGAAGACCGCGCCTCCGCCATCGCCCTCGGGGCGAGGGACGTCGGCGAGGATCATCGGCGACAGCCCGCCGTCGTACCAGTACATCGTGACGGCGGGCCGGGCGCCGCGCGCCGCGAACTCGTACCTGGTCATCATGGCCAGGGGGTACGACGCCGGGTTGCTGGCCGGGCCGCCCCACGGGGTCGAACTCGAGATGACCGACGCCGGCAGCCCGAGGTCGAGCGACCACCAGGCCTGGTCGATCAGATGCGCTCCCATGTCGCCGATGGCGCTGACGCCGAACGGGACCCAGCCGCGCCAGCTGAACGGATGGTAGGCCGGGTGGTACGGGATGTCCTGGGCCACCGGTCCGACGAAGAGGTCCCAGTTCAGTCCGGGGGGGAGGTCGCGCGGGTTCGCCGCCATCGCGTTGAGGATGGCCCGATTCACCGTGCCGACGTTCCAGCTCGGCGGCGCGGGCGGCAGCGCGGGCTGCCC
>JABWBJ010000078.1 GCA_013360595.1 Gemmatimonadaceae bacterium
CGCGGGCTGCCCGGCCGGGGCGGGCCCCGGGGGGCAGCGATATCCGATCTGGATCAGAGGCGCCTGTCTTCGCGCGCCGGGGGCGGCTAGGGGTTTTGCCCAAGCGGGGAACGGCATCGGTCGGCAGGCAGCAACCGCCGCCGCCGGCCAGGGACATGAAGGAGAAGACCAAGCCATGAGCACTGCGCTCTTTTCACCGATCAGGCTGCGCGACCTCGAACTCAAGAACCGGATCGTCGTCTCGCCGATGTGCCAGTACCAGGCCGAGGACGGCACCCCCAACGACTGGCACCTGATGCACTACGGCTCGCTCGCGATGGGCGCCGCCGGCCTTGTCATGACCGAGATGACGGATGTCTCGGCCGAGGGGCGGATCAGCTACCAGTGCGCGGGCATCTACAGCGCCGCCAACGAGGCCGGCTGGAAGCGCGTGGTCGACTTCTGCAAGAAGTTCGGCGTCGCCGCCATCGGCATCCAGCTCGGTCATGCCGGGCGCAAGGGCTCGACGCTGCCGCCGGCCAGGGATGGCCTGCCGCTGACCGCCGAGCAGGGGGCCTGGGAGACGGTTGCCCCCTCGGCGCTGCCCTTTGCCCCGACCTGGCACACGCCGCGCGCGGCCAGCCGGGCCGACCTCGCCAAGATCAAGGCCGACTTCGTCGCCGCGGTCGAGCGCGCCGAGCGCATCGGCTTCGACCTGATCGAGCTGCACGCCGGCCACGGCTATCTGATGAACCAGTTCCTGTCGCCGATCACCAACCGGCGCACCGACGAGTACGGCGGCAGCCTCGAGAACCGGATGCGCTTTCCGCTCGAGGTGTTCGAGGCGATCCGCGCCCGCTGGCCGGCCGGCAAGCCGATGGGCGCCCGCATCTCGGCCACCGACTATGTCGAGGGCGAGGGCTTCACCCCCGACGAGGCAGTGGTGCTGGCGCGCGCGCTGAAGGCGCGCGGCATCGACGTCCTCATGACTCGCACCACCGATACCCTGATCGCGCTCCGCGACCGCGGCCGGATGGCGAACGATGCCGACGCGACGCTGTTCCTCTCGATCCACGTGAACGCCGCCAACCCGCGGTGGACGAACCCTCGCTCGGCCCGCGGTTTCGAGACATATTTCCTCTCCGATGCCAAGACGGAAGACGAGCAGCGGGTGGCCGAGATGGAGAACGAGGCCGACCGGTTTCTTGGCGAAGCGGCGGCGCCCGGCGACCCCCTCGCCTTCGTGCTGAGCGACATGGTGCAGAACCTGTACCTTCGCGAGTCCAGCGAACTGGCGGCCACGGTGCAGGCGGGCATGCGCGCCGTGCATCCCTCAGGCAACGATCGCGGGGTCAAGCAGGCCGGTTTCGCCGTGCTGGTCACGGCGCACCGGCCGGCGGTGCTCGTGGAGCTTGGTTTCGGCACCAACGCCGCCGAAGCCACGTGGCTGGCGAGCGCTCGCGGCCAGGAGAGCCTGGCCACGGCCATCGCCGACGCGACCGGGAAGTACCTGGCCGACTACGCTCGTCGCCTGGGCGGGGCGTCACCCGGCGGCCGATGACGTCAGCGGCCCCGACGTCGCGACTCGCCGTCGAGCTGGCCGGGCTGTCCCTTCAGAATCCGCTGTTGCTCGCGTCAGGCACGGCCGGCTACGGCCGCGAGCTGGACGACGTGGTGGACCTCGACGCGCTCGGCGGCCTGGTCACGAAGGCGGTGAGCGTCGAGCCCCGAGCCGGCGCCCCCGCGCCGCGAGTGGCCGAGTTCCCGGCGGGGATGCTGAACGCCATCGGACTCGCGAACCCCGGGGTGGAGGCGGTGCGCAGCGAGCACCTGCCGTGGCTGGCCCGGCACCTGCAACGCGCCCGGGTGGTCGTCAACGTAGTCGGAAGCCGGGTGGAGCACTTCGCCGACGTCGTGGCGCGGCTTGAAGACGCCGGCGGTTTTCAGGCCTTCGAACTCAACGTCAGCTGCCCCAACGTGCGGGCCGGTGGCCTGGAGTTCGGCGCCGATCCGGACGCCCTGCGCGAGGTGGTGCGTCTGGCGCGCCAGGCAACCGCCCGGCCGCTCTTTGTGAAGCTGTCGCCGTCGCTGCCGGACATCGCCCGGACCGCCTCGGTCGCCCTCGATGCTGGCGCGAGCGGCCTGACCCTCGTGAATACGATGCCCGGCCTTCTGATCGACGTGGAGCGGCGCCGTCCCCGCATCGGGTTTGGCAGCGGCGGTGTGAGCGGTCCGGCGCTCCTGCCGATCGGCGTGCTCGCGACGTCGAAGGTGTACCGGGCCACCGGGGCCCCGATCATCGGCGCCGGAGGTATCGCCAGTGCCACGGACGCGATCCAATACCTGATGGCGGGCGCGGCGGCGTTCGCGGTAGGGACCGCGGCGCTGCGCGACCCGCGCCTCCCCAAGCGGCTCCTGCGGGATCTGGCGTCGTGGTGCGAGGTCCGGGGGGTCAGGTCGGTGGGGCAGCTGACCGGCACGCTGGAATGGCCGGCATGAGGCCGGTCCCCATCGTGGCACTGGATGTCCCGGACGCGAACCGGGCACAAGCCCTCGTGCATCGCCTGGGGGATTCGTGCGGGTTCTACAAGGTTGGCGGTGAGCTCTTCACGGCCGCCGGACCGGCCATCGTTCAGGCCATTCGGGACTCGGGGAAGCGCGTCTTCCTCGACCTGAAGTTCCACGACATCCCGAACACGGTGCGGGCGTCGGCGCGGTCGGCAGCGTCGGCCGGCGCGTCGCTCATCACGGTGCACGCCATCGGGGGGCGGGCGATGATTGCCGCGGCCGTGGAGGGCGCCGGTGGGCAGTGTGGCGTGCTCGCTGTCACGGTCCTGACGTCCCTCGACCCCCAGGCCTACGCTGACGCAACCGGGAAGCCGCCTGGCTCGCTGACTGATGAGGCCATTCGCCTGGCGGGCCACGCCTTGCAGGCTGGCGCGCACGGAGTCGTGTGCTCGGGGCACGAGGTGGCGCAGCTCCGCGCCGCCACCGGGGACCGCCTGGCAGTGCTGGTGCCGGGCGTTCGCCTGGCGGGCGACGCGGTTCATGACCAGAGCCGGGTCGTGACCCCTGGGGACGCGGCGAGAGTTGGCGCGACCTACCTGGTGCTGGGCCGAACGGTGACGGGCGCGCCGGACCCGGTGGCAGCCATGGAGCTGGTCCGGGCGGAGCTCCTGCTGGCGACCTGACCGCGGTCCTCCGCATTCCCAGGTTGGCTCCCTTGCACGAGGCACCTAAGGTGCCTATTTTCATTGTCTTGGCCGATTTGCCCGCCTGATACTGACGGAGAAGATCGTGAAGGTCCGAACGAGCGTCCAACCGATTTGCGAGCACTGCCGCGTGGTGAAGCGGAACGGGGTGACGCGGATCATCTGCAAGCGAACCCCAAAGCACAAGCAGCGGCAGGGCTGACATGGCACGTATTGCTGGTGTCGATCTCCCTCGCGACAAGAAGGTCGAGATCGGTCTGACGTACATCTTCGGCGTGGGGCGGGCGACGGCCCGCGAGATCCTGGAGAAGACGGGCGTGAGTCCGGCGCTCCGGGTGCGCGACCTGACGGACGCCGACGTCAATCGCCTTCGTCAGGCGATCGAGAAGGATTATCGCGTCGAAGGTGCGTTGCGCACCGAGGTCGCGATGAACATCAAGCGGTTGATGGACATCGGTTCGTATCGCGGGATCCGGCACCGCCGGGGTCTCCCGGTGCGCGGCCAGCGGACGCACACGAACGCGCGCACCAAGAAGGGGCCGCGCCGCGCGATCGCCGGCAAGAAGAAGGTCACGAAGTAGCTCCCCGTTCTCTGTCTCCGGTCTTCTGATTCCTGGTTCTTCATGGCTACTGGCAAGAAGTCGAAGCGTGTCATCGAGGCCGAGGGCGTCGCGCACATCAGCGCGACGTTCAACAACACGACGATCACCATCACCGACATGGCCGGAAACACGGTGTCGTGGGGGTCGTCGGGGAAGGCCGGTTTCAAGGGGTCGAAGAAGTCGACGCCGTTCGCCGCGACCGTGGCCGCCGAGCAGGCGGCTCGAGAGGCGATGTCGCTGGGCGTGCGGCGCGTGCACGTGCGCGTGCAGGGACCGGGGAGCGGCCGCGAGTCGGCGATCCAGGCCCTGGCGTCGGCGGGACTGCAGGTGAAGTCGATCAAGGACGTCACGCCGATTCCGCACAACGGCTGCCGTCCCCCGAAGCGCCGGAGAGTCTGACCGATGCGCTACACGGGGTCGAGCTGCCGCCAGTGCCGCCGCGAAGGCACCAAGCTGTTTCTCAAGGGGACGAAGTGCTTCACGGAGAAGTGCCCGGTCGAGCGCCGTCCGTATGCGCCGGGCCAGCATGGGCAGAGCACGGCGCGCCGCCGCAAGGCGTCCGAATACGCCAAGCAGCTGCGTGAGAAGCAGAAGATCAAGCGCATCTACGGCGTCTCCGAGCGCCAGTTCCGCAACACGTTCGAGCGGGTGTCCACGCTCCCCGGCATCACCGGGCACAACCTGCTGGCGGCGCTCGAAAGCCGGCTGGACAACATGGTCTACCGGCTGGGATTCGCCTCGAGCCGCAAGGCGGCGCGCCAGCTGGTCCGCCACCGGCACATCGAGGTGAACGGCCGCACCGTGGACATCCCGAGCTACCTGGTCCTTCCGGGGCAGGAGATCCGGGTGCGGGCCGGCTCGCGCGAGAACGGCTTCGTGCAGCAGGCGATGGAGCACGCGTCGCGCGGCGCATCCCCGTCCTGGCTGGCCGTGGACCGGGACACGTTCAGCGGCCGGATGCTGGAGCGTCCCACGCGACCGAACATTCCGATCGCGGCGCAGGAGCAGCTGGTGGTGGAGTTGTACTCGAAGTAGCGATGAGCGATGCGCGATGAGGACAGCGCCCATCGCCCATCGCTCAGCCGGTCGGGACCCTGGATCCCTCACGAACTCACCGCGCGCCAGGGGCGGGGTGGGGCGTTGCCGAGGCGATGGCCCGGCATGACCAGAGGATGACGCATACATGAGCAAGGCAATCGATCTCAAAGGTCTCGTCCTTCCGCAGCTCGTTGACGTTCTCAAGCGCGAGGACAACCCGAACATCGCCGAGTTCAAGGTCCAGCCGCTGGAGCGCGGCTACGGCCACACGCTCGGCAACGCCATGCGGCGCATGCTGCTGTCGTCGCTGCGCGGCAGCGCCGTCTGGGGCTTCCGCATCGACGGCGTGGTGCACGAGCACCAGACCGTGCCCGGCGTCGTGGAAGATGTCCACCTGATCATCGGCAACCTCAAGACGCTCGTCCTCGCCCTCGGCGACGAGACCGACGACGTCGTCCTCCGCATCAGCCGGTCGAGCGCGGGGCCCGTGACGGCCGCGCACATCGAGGCCAATGCCAACGTGCGCGTCATCGACCCGAAGCACCACCTGTTCACGCTCCAGGACGACCGCGACATCAGCGTCGAGCTGTACGTGAACCGGGGGCGGGGGTACGTCGAGGCGGACCAGCACGTCGCCGACCGCGGCCTTCCCGTGGATCTGGTCAAGATCGACTCCCTCTATAACCCGGTGCGACGCGCCAACTTCACGGTCGCCGAGACCCGCGTGGGCCAGCGGACGGACTACGATCGCCTCATCCTCACGGTCGAGACGAACGGGACCATCTCCCCCGAGGAGGCGGTGAGCTACGCCGCCGCGCTGGCGCAGACCCACTTCCAGTACTTCGCCAGCTTCGGCTCCAGCACCTCCGCGACCATCACGCCCGGCGGCGAGGCGCAGACGGGCGACGCCGCCAAGCTGGCCCAGCGGCTCAAGACGCTGATCGACGACCTGGACCTCTCCGTCCGGTCGGTGAACTCCCTCAAGAACTCGAATATCCGCACCCTGGGCGACCTGGTGCGGCAGACGGAGAACCAGATCCTGCAGGTCAAGAACTTCGGCAAGAAGTCCCTGCAGGAAATCGCGCACCTGCTCGAGAGCGAAGGCCTCAACTTCGGGATGCGCTACGAGGAGAACGGTGACGGGGTGAAGATCCTGGACTGGGGCACCGCGCCCAGCCAGGCGGCGGCCAACGCCCCCGATGATGAGCCCCTGGAGGATCTGGACTGATGCGGCACGCCAAGGCGGGACGGCAGCTCCGGCGCACCGGCGAGCAGAAGCTCGCGCTGATGCGCGGGCTGGCCATGTCCCTGATCGAGCACGGAGCCATCGAAACGACCGAGGCCAAGGCCAAGGAACTCCGGCCGTTTGTCGAGAAGCTCATCACCCGCGCCCGCAGCGGCACGCTGCACGACCGCCGCCACGCGGCGCGGCACGTCCAGCAGCGCGCGATCGCGGACAAGCTGTTCGCCGAGATCGGCCCGCGGTTCCAGAAGCGGAACGGCGGCTACACGCGCATTCTGAAGATCGGCCACCGCAAGGGCGACGGCGCGGAAATGGCTCGCATCGAACTCGTGGAGGGGTGAGCCATGGCCATCAATCGCAGCCGGTGCTACGTCTGCCAGAAGGGCGTCGCGTACGGCAACAACGTCTCGCACGCCAACAACCGCACGCGCCGGACCTGGCGGCCCAATCTGCAGACCGCCCGGATCGTCATCGACGGGAAGATCACTCGCGTCCGCGTCTGCACCCGCTGCCTGGGTGCGGGCAAGATCGTGCGGGCGCCACGAGCTTCGCGCGTGGCGTGAGGCTCCGCGCGACGGGATCGGCCAGGGGGGAGCGCTCGACGCGCTCCCCTTTTTTTCGTGACGGCGCGTGCCGACCGCGCTGATCACCGGCGTCGCCGGCCAGGACGGGAGCTATCTCGCCGAATTCCTCATCGGCCGGGGATACCGGGTGGTCGGGACCACGCGCGATCTGCGGAGAGCGCTCGAGCTCCCGTATGCGCGCGCGCTGGCCGGCGTGGAGCTCATCCAGGGTTCGATCGAGTCCTCACCGGATTTCCTGCGGGCGATCCTCGAACGCGAACGTCCGGACGAAGTGTACCACCTCGGCGGCCCGTCGAAGGTCTCGGCGTCGTGGGCGAACCCCGCGGCAACGACGGTGGACATCGTGTTGCCCGCGGCGCTGATCATCGAGGCGGCCGCCGAGACCCTGCCATCGCCGCGCCTGTTCTTCGCCGGGTCCTGCGAGATCTTCGCGCCCGAGCTTCAGGCCCAGGATGAGAGGGCCCCGCGGAGCCCGGTCTCGCCCTATGGCAGCGCGAAGCTCGAGGCGATGGAGTTCGTGCGGCAGGCGAGGGAGCAGCTCGGCCTGTACGCCGTGACGGGGATCCTCTTCAACCACGAGAGCCCGCGGCGAGGAGAGGCGTTCGTCACCCGGAAGATCGCCCGCGGGGCGGCGCGCATCGCCCGCGGCCGGCAGACCGGACTCTCCCTCGGCCTGCTCGACGTCCGCCGGGACTGGGGGTTTGCGGGCGACTACGTCCGGGCGATGTGGCTGATGCTCTTCCAGGAGGAGCCGGAGGACATGGTCATCGGTACCGGGGTCGCCCATTCCGTGGCGGACTTCTGTGACGCCGCGTTCCGGCACGTGGGACTGGACTGGCGTGAGCACGTCACGGTCGACGAGTCCCTCGTGCGGCCCGTGGACGCCCCGCTGCGGCTGGCCAATCCGGCGCGCGCCCGGCAGCGACTCGGCTGGACACCTGAGGTAGATTTCGACGCCCTGGTGAGGATGATGGTCGGCGAGGAGTTGAGAGTTCAGAGTTGAGAGTTGAGAGTTGAGAGTTGAGAGTTGCGGGTTGAGAGTTGCGGGTTGAGAGGGCGCGGGCCGACGTCCATTTCCCATTTCCTGTTCCTCGTTTCCGCTGATGCCGCGCCGTAACGACATCCATCGTATTCTGGTCATCGGTTCCGGGCCCATCGTGATCGGGCAGGCGGCGGAGTTCGACTATTCCGGAACCCAGGCGGCGCGCGCGCTCCGGGCCGAGGGCTACGAGGTCATCCTCGTGAACTCGAATCCGGCGACCATCATGACGGATCCGGAGGTCGCGGACCGGACGTACCTGGAGCCGGTCACGCCGGAATACGTGGAGCTGGTGATCGACCGGGAGCGGCCCGACGCCCTGCTGCCGACGATGGGCGGCCAGACGGCGCTCAACGTGGCCATGAAGCTGTCCGAGCGGGGGGTTCTCGACCGGTACGGAGTCGAGCTGATCGGCGCCAAGGCGCGCGCGATCAAGGTCGCCGAGGATCGGGAGGAATTCGGCCGCGCGATGGAGCGCATCGGCCTCAAGGTGCCGCAGGGGCGGATCGCCCGGACGTGGGAGGAGGCGCAGGAGATCGCCGAGTTCACGGGGTACCCGGCGATCATCCGGCCGTCCTTCACGCTCGGCGGCGCCGGGGGCGGCATCGCCTACAACCGGGCCGAGTACGAGGAGATCGTGCGGCGCGGCCTGGCCGAGTCGCCGGTGAGCCAGGTGCTGATCGAGCGCTCGCTGCTCGGATGGAAGGAGTTCGAGCTGGAGGTGATGCGCGACTTCGCCGACAACGTGGTCATCGTCTGCTCGATCGAGAATCTGGACCCGATGGGGGTGCACACGGGCGACTCGATCACGGTCGCGCCGGCGATGACGCTGACCGACCGCGAGTACCAGGAGATGCGCGACGCGGCGTGCCGCGTGATCCGGGAGATCGGGGTCGAAGCCGGCGGGTGCAACATCCAGTTCGCGACCAACCCGGACACCGGGGAGATGGTCGTGATCGAGATGAATCCCCGGGTGTCGCGCTCCTCGGCGCTGGCGTCCAAGGCGACCGGGTTCCCGATCGCCAAGATCGGCGCGAAGCTGGCGGTGGGGTATCGCCTCGACGAGATCACGAATGACATCACGGGCACGACGCCGGCGTCGTTCGAGCCGGTGCTCGACTACGTGGTGGTGAAGTGCCCGCGTTTCGCGTTCGAGAAGTTCACGGCCGAGAGCCCGCAGCTCACGACGCAGATGAAGTCGGTGGGCGAGTCGATGGCGATCGGCCGGACGTTCAAGGAGGCCTTCCAGAAGGGACTGCGCGCGCTCGAGTCGGGCCGGATCGGGTGGGCGGCGGGGGCGCGGCCGGTGGACGACCGGCTGCCTGACGAGTCCGTGGCGGCGCTGCGCGGCGCGTTGTCGCAGCCG
>JABWBJ010000079.1 GCA_013360595.1 Gemmatimonadaceae bacterium
GCGGTTCAGGAGCTGCCGGCCGCGCTTCGCCGGGAGGACGAGCGCGTGCAGCGGATTCAGCGCGATCGCCTGCCCGCGCTCCAGCAGGCGCTGCGCACGGCCGGAGTCCTCCGCGGCTGACCGGCCGGTGAGGGCGAGGCAGGCGCCGAGGGAAAGCCTGCCGCAGTGAACACCGCCGCTTTCGCCGTTGGTGTCATCGGAGAGCGCGCGGTAGGGGAACGGACCAGGGTATGGACGGTCGCGGGCAAGCGGAACGTCGGCTTGCCCCGGCCTGCCCCGGCCTGCCAGCCGCCGCCCGACAGCGTTTGGCGGACCGGATTGATGGCACTTCCCTCATGGTTCGCTTCGCGCCGAACGGCCACCATGCAGGTGCTTCAGGACGGCAACCTGCGCCGCCCACGATCGGTCCAGCGGGCGGCCACACCGAAGGGGAGGACCTATGAGACTCAATCGATCACTTCTGCTGGTGGGGATCCTCGCCGCCTCGGCGGCCGGCGCCCAGCAGACGAACCGCCGCTTCGTCATCACCCCGTACGCCGGCGCCTTCGTTCCGGCAACGCGGCTGGCCGAGTTCACGGAAGGGGTGACCTCGACCCTCAGCATCAAGCAGCGGAGCGCGCTCGCCCTCGGGGCCAACGCGAGCTACTGGTTCAACGACCTCGCCGGCTTCGAGATCGGCGGCGCGTGGGCGTTCAGCGACGCCACCGGATCTCCGGGGCTCTCGGGTGAGATCCCGACCTTCCCGCTCACCGGCCCGCACTCGGCGTACGTCGCGTTCGGCAGCGCCAAGCTGATGGTGAACCTGCTGAAGGTGACGGAACGGTCCGCGCTGCGGCTCGGCGTGGGCCCCGCCATCATCACCCGCGGCGGCAACGCGTTCAAGCACCGTGACCAGACGGTGTTCGAGGGCCTCACCGACGTCGGCGGCGTCGTCTCTCTCTGCTCGCGCATCCCCATGACCGACTTCCTGTCGCTCAGGCTGCGGGCCGAGAACTACATGTACCCGGCGAAGATGAAGTTCGCGAACCCGGACAACGTGCTCGGCGAGTACCAGTTCAAGTCCCGGCTGCAGAATGACCTGATCTTCTCGGCCGGCCTGCAGATGGTGTTCTGGCGGTAGACGGGTAACTCCCGGCCCGGGCCGGTACGCCGGCCCGGGCAGCGCCGCCTCATGGGTCACGCGACGGACGCTAAGTTCCGTCGCGTGACCTCTCCCATTGCGCCTCCGGTCGCGCCGATGCTCGCGACCCTCGCCGACACGATTCCGGAACCGGACGGCGCGCTGTACGAGCCCAAGTGGGACGGCTTTCGCGCCATCGTGTTCCGCGGCGACGGCGACGTGTACATCCAGAGCCGCGACCTCAAGCCGCTCGACCGGTACTTCCCCGAGCTCCGCGCCGCGCTGCTCGCCGGCCTGCCTGACGGCTGCGTGGTGGACGGTGAGATCGTGATCGTCGGTGCGGCCGGCCTCGACTTCGACGCGCTCCAGCTCCGGCTGCATCCGGCCTCGTCGCGCGTCAACAAGCTCGCGGCCGCCATTCCGGCCTCGTTCGTCGCCTTCGATCTGCTCGCCGTCGACGGGCGCAACGTCATGGCCGAAGCGCAGGAAGACCGGCGCGGGCTGCTCGAACAACTCCTGTCCGCGGCCGGCGCGCCGCTCCACCTCACGCCGGTGACGCGCGACCGTGACACGGCCGTCCGGTGGCTCGCCGAGTTCGAGGGCGCCGGGCTGGACGGCGTGATCGTGAAGCCGGCCCGGGGGGCGTACCTCCCCGGCAAGCGGGCCATGGTCAAGGTCAAGCATGCGCGGACAGCGGACTGCGTGGTCGCCGGGTTCCGATGGTACAAGGACGGCCGGGACGCGGTCGGGTCGCTGTTGTTAGGGCTTCATGACGCCGAGGGCGTGCTCCAGCACGTCGGCGTGACGTCCTCGTTCACGATGGAGAAACGCCGCCAGCTCGTCGGTGAACTGGCCCCGCTTCGGGAGAATGCGCTCGAGGGCCACCCGTGGCGCGACCGGGCCGGCGCGGGGGCGTCCAGCCGGATGCCCGGCGGCCAGAGCCGTTGGTCCGCCGGCAAGGACCTGTCGTGGGAGCCGCTCCGCGCCGAGCGGGTCTGCGAGGTGAAGTACGACCACCTGCAGGGGAACCGGTTCCGCCACGCCGCCACCTTTCTAAGGTGGCGGCCCGACCGCTCGCCAGCCGACTGCCGGTACGACCAGCTCGAGGTCACGCCACCGTACGAGCTGGCGCAGGTCTTCGGAGCCGGCCGGACGCCTGGCGAGCCACCCCCTCGACGATGACGGATCCGCACCGCGTTCTGCGCATGGCGGATTGGGCCGGATGGACCGGCCGTTGCCTTCTCCCCGGATCCCCCCCATGCGCCTCTCCATCGTTTGGCTGCTCACGCCCGGCCTCCTCGCCGCCTGTGGTGGCGGGGACTCCACGACCGGTCCCGGTCCCACTGGCGACGCCGCCGTCACGGCGACGATCGACGGCACGGCCTTCGCCAGCACCACAGCGCAGGTCACCGGAGGCGGTTCCGGATCGAACCAGGTTCCGGGCCTCCTGAACATCGTCGCGACACAGGTCACCGGCGCCGCGAGCTACACCACGCTCAACCTCAACCTCGGGTACCTCGCCGGAACGGGGACGTATCCGCTCGGCGTGAACCCGGGAACCACTGCCGGTGGCACCGGATCGATCTTCGCACCGCAGGGCGCCGCGTTCGGCACCTGGTCCACCAACTTCACCGGCGCGGCCGGCACGGTCACGGTTACGTCGCTCACGGCCACGCGCATCGCCGGCACCTTCCAGTTCACCGCGCCGCCGCAGTCGTTCACGCAGACCACAGGCACCAGAGCGGTGACCAATGGGGCCTTCAACGTGGCGCTGCCCGCCGGCTTCACGCCGGCGCCCCCGAACGACCGCGGGAGCAGGGTCTCGGCCGTGGTCGGCGGCGTCCCCTGGAACGGCGCGACCGTCGTCGCGCTCGGCACGCAGACCGTATTCGTCTACGGGGGAACCACCGACTCCCTGTCGATCAGCATCGCGCCCGCCTCGGTGCTCGCCGCCGGGGGCACCTACCCGATCGGAGGACTCGGTGGGGCGACGATGATCGTCACCCGCCTCCCATCGGGGGCCGCCTGGAGCGGCGGCACCGGACAGCCCGTCGGCACGATGACCATCACCAGCCTTGGAAACGGACGGGCCGCCGGGACCTTCAGCGCCACCCTCCTCCCGACGACGGGCGCGGGGGCGTCGCTGGCGATCACCCAGGGGACCTTCGACGTGAAGATCCTGATCTCGAACTGACCGCGTTCCGCCCGTCCGCGTCGCGGTCGTCGGGGTCCGGCGCTTCCCGGGTCGGGCGCAACTCGTCAGGCACGTGCTCGAGGTTGATCCGGATGCGGGTCCAGGTCGTGTACCGCCCCCTCATGGCGTCCACGAGCACATCGGCGGGCTGGAGATGGCGCGCCGCGTCCGCATGCCGTGCTTTCCACCGCTCCAGCCCCGCCAGCGCATCCTCCTTCTTCTTCGCCCGGGCGACCTCCACCAGCGGCTTCTTCGCCCGCGACGGTTGCACGCGCTTCGGTTCACCAGCCTGCTTCTGGTAGTGGGGCGGCCACGGGGCGTCGCCCAGCCCGTCGCGCTCGTGCCGCGCCGAGAGCTCGAGCAATGCGTCGAGCGCGCCCGCGGCGCCGTCGATCCCCGCGTGCCGGTCGCCGACCTCGCGGAACCGGGCCGGCATCGTGGCCAGCGTGAAGTCCGCCGGATCGCACGCCGTGACTTCCTCCCAGTCCAGCGGCGCCGAAACGCGTGCGTCGGGCGTTGGTCGAACCGAGTACGCCGACGCCACGGTCCGGTCCTTCGCGTTCTGGTTGTAGTCGAGGAAGACGCCGTGCCGCTCTTCCTTCCACCACTTGCTCGTGGCCAGGGCCGGCGCGCGGCGTTCCACCTCGCGGGCGAACGCCAGCGCGGCGCGCCGCACCTGCGCGAAGTCCCAGCGCGGCTCGATCCGCACCAGGACGTGCAGCCCTCGTGAGCCGGACGTCTTCGGCCAACCGACCAGACCGAAGTCGCCGAGCGCCTCCCTCACGACCCGCGCCACCTCCCGGACCTGCGGCCAGGCGACGCCGGGGACCGGGTCCAGGTCGATGCGCAGTTCGTCCGGGTGATCGAGGTCTTCCGCCCGCACGGCGTGCGGGTGCAGTTCGAGGCAGGCGAGGTTCGCCATCCAGGCCAGGGCCGCGGCGTCGCGAGGGACGACTTCTTCGGCCCGCCGACCCGAGGGGAAGCTGAGCGCGACGACCTCGATCCAGTCCGGCCGTGACGCCGGCGCCCGCTTCTGGTAGAAGAACTCCCCGCCGATCCCGTTCGGGTACCGGACCAGAACGTTCGGCCGTCCGCCGGCGCCGCGCAGTGCGCCTTCGGCGACGGCCAGGTAGTAGCGCGCGAGATCGAGCTTCGTGTACCCGGGCTCGGGGAAGAGCACCTTGGCCGGGTTGGAGATCGTCACGTCGCGCCCGCTCACGATGAGCCGCTCGGGCCCCTGGGTCTCGTCACCGCGCGTTCGCGCCATCCCGGACGATAATCGCGGCTGCCCGCCGGGACAGGGATCGAGCGCTTCGGGCCGCGGAAACGGGACCAGGGCCGGTCCACGCCGTACTTTCCGGCACCCGACCCACGTGGAGGCGATGATGTCTTCGGCGAAAGCACTGGCCGCGGCTGGAGCGCTGCTCCTGGCGCCCAGCCTGAACGCCGCCGCCCAGGCGGCGCCGGCGCCGACCGTATTCACCAACGTCGCGGTGATCCCGATGGACCGGGAGGGAACCATCGCGAATCAGACCGTGATCGTGGACAGCGGTCGCATCACGTACGTCGGGGGGCCGCGAACCGCCCCTGCCCGGGCCACCGTCATCGACGCGCGCGGGAAGTTCCTGATGCCGGCCCTGGCCGAGTTCCACGCCCATGTGCCGAGCGGAGCCGGCGCGGTCCATGCCCAGCGCACACTCGCACTCTACGCGCTGGCCGGGGTGGCCACGGCGCGAGGCATGCTCGGCGCTCCCATGCACCTGGCCCTGCGCGACAGCGTCGCCCGCGGGGAGGTCTTCGGACCGAGGCTGCTGACGTCCGGTCCCTCGTTCAACAACAACTCGGCCACTTCGCCCGCGGTCGCGATCGCCATGGTGCACGACCAGAAGGCGGCCGGCTACGACCTCCTCAAGATCCACCCCGGCGTGCCCAGGAATGCCTTCGACTCGCTGGCCGCCAACGCGAACCGGCTTGGCATCCCCTTCGCCGGCCACGTTCCTCTCGAGGTCGGGCTGGATGCCGCGCTGACGGCGAAGTACTCGACCATCGACCATCTCGATGGGTTCGTGGAGGCCATGTACAACGGGCCGCAACCGCTTACCCCGCAGGTGAACGGCTTCTTCGGGCTCGGGATCGTCAGGCAGCTCGACCTGTCGCGGTTCGACGCCATCGTGCAGCGCACCCGCGCCTCCGGCGTCGCCATGGTGCCGACGCAGATCCTCCTCGACAACTACTCCAGTGACGCCACGGGCGACGCACTCACGGCGCTTCCCGAGTTCCGGTACTGGGTGCCCCAGCAGGTCGCGGCCTGGCGGACGAACAAGAACAACCTGCTCGCGCAGGCGGCGGTGTCGCGGGAGCAGCGCCAGGAGTTCATCGCGCTGAGGCGCCGGCTCCTCAAGGCGCTCCACGACGCCGGGGTCCTCTTCCTGCTCGGCTCCGACGCGCCGCAGCTCTGGAATGTCCCCGGCTTCTCCGCGCACCGTGAGCTGGCCGCCCTCGTGGCCGCGGGGCTGACGCCGTATCAGGCGCTCCGCACCGGCACGGTGAACGTGGCCCGGTTCCTCGGTGAGGACGGACGAGCCGGTGTGGTCCGCGCCGGCGCCCGTGCCGACCTCATCCTCCTTGACGCGAACCCGCTCGAGAGCATCGCGAACTCGCTGCGTATCAACGGCGTCATGCTGAACGGCCGCTGGATCGGACCGGCCGAGCGCGAGCAGCGTCTGGCCGCCCTCGCGACTCCATAAGAGGCGCCGGGCACCGGACCCGGGACCGTGCGCCGGCAGCACGGGCCCCGGGGAGGCTGCTACTTGCCGGCCTTGCCGAGGGCGGTCTCCAGAATCGACTCCCGGATGCGGTCGACCGCTTCGATGGCGTCGGTCGCGACCTGGACGCCGTCCCGCCGGTGCGTGAGTCGGCGATGGTTGCGTTCGTAGGCCTGCCGGTACCTGGTGGTGGCCTGGTCGCGCGTGAGGTTCCTGGCGTACCAGCCCGCGACGGCCGTGAGCAGGGCCTCGTTCCACTCCGACGGCGTCACGGAGCCTTCCTCATATCGGAGCACGAGGTCCCACTCGAAGGAGCGATGCTCCGCGGTGAACGTTCCTGGATCGGTCATTGGCGTCCTGGGGTGGTGAGCGGATGCTTCAAGGTAGCGTGAGTTCGGCCACGAGTGGCGCGTGATCGCTCGAGCCGAACTCGCGCTGCGCCACGCACGACCGGGCCGTCAGGGTGCGGCTGGCGAGGATCATGTCGATCCGCCAGCCGATGTTGCGGGCACGCAGGTTGCGCCATGGGGCCCACCAGGTGAACAGGCCGTCGTCGTCGGGATGCAGCGCGCGGTGCACGTCCACGAGCTCGCGGCTGATCAGCCGCTCGACGATGGCGCGTTCATCGGCCCGCTGGCCGATGGCGCCGGCCTTCCGCTCCTTGGGGTGCACGTCGAGATCGGTCCGGGCGACGTTGATGTCACCACAGAGCACCAGCCGTTCCCCGCCCGCGGCCAGGCGGGCCGCCCACGCATCCAGCGACTCCAGAAACCGCAGTTTCGCGGCGTAGTCCTTGCCGCCGTTCGGGACGTAGGCCGACGCCACGGTGAGGCCGGGTACCCGCGCCGTCACGATCCGGTTCTCGTGATCGAAGTCCGGATGCGAGAAGGGCGGCTGGTCCGGGACCGCCGCCTTCCGGATCAGGAGCGCCACGCCCGAATACCCCTTGGCCCCGTGCCAGCGGCACCAGTAGCCGTCCACCTCGATCATCCACTGGGGCAGCTGGTCGACCGCCGCCTTGATCTCCTGGAGGCAGAGGACGTCCGGCTGCTCCCGCTGGATGAACTCCGCGAGCTGCGCCTCGCGGGCGCGGACCCCGTTCACGTTCCAGGTCGCGATTCGCATGCCGTTGGCCGCGTCCGGCTGCGGCTACCGGCCGCCGTCGGCGACGAACCTCGCCATCCGTTCCTCCAGCACGCCTAACGGCACGGACCCCAGCGCCAGGATCGCGTCGTGGAATCGCCGCTGGTCGAACGCCGCGCCGAGCCGCGCCTCGGCCTCCCGCCGATGCCGGCGGATCTGCAGCTCCCCGAGCTTGTAGGCCAGCGCCTGTCCCGGCCACGCGATGTACCGTTCCACTTCGGTCGTGATCTCGTGCTCGGCCAGGGCCGCGTTCTCGCGCAGATACGCCATCGCCTGCTCCCGCGTCCACCCGAACTGGTGGAGCCCGGTGTCGATCACGAGCCGGCACGCGCGCCACATCTCGTACGTCAGGCGCCCGAAGTCCTCGTACGGCGTCTCGTAGATGTCCATGATCGTGCCCAGCCATTCCGTGTACAGTCCCCAGCCTTCCTGGAACGCCGAGAACGAGGTCGCCCGGCGGAAGGGTGGGCGGTCCGGCGCCTCGAGGGCGAGCGCGGCCTGGAAGCTGTGCCCCGGCGTGCACTCGTGCAGCGTGAGGGCGGCCAGCGTGTACAGCGGTCGGGCCGGCAGATTGTACGTGTTCATCAGGCACGACTCGAGCCCGCCCCGCCCGCCGGTGTAGATCGGCGCCAGCGCCTCCGGCACCGGCCGGATCCCGTGGCGCCGGCGCGGAATCGTGCCGATCGTCTCGGCCAGCTTCCAGTCCGCCTTCTTGGCGACGTACGCCGAGTACGAGAGGAGCTCGCGCGGCGTCTTCGCGTAGAACTGCGGGTCCGTCCGGAGGAACCGGAAGAACTCGGCCATCGACCCGGTGAATCCAGCCCGCGCCTTCGTGGCCTCCATCTCGGCGCGGATGCGCGCGACTTCGCGCAGGCCCACGTCGTGGATCTCGCGCGGCGAGAGCCGAAGCGTGGTGAACTTCTCGATCATCGCCTCGTAGTACGCCGCGCCGTCCGGCAGTGCGCTGGCGCCTGTGGTCGTGCGCGTCGCCGGCAGGTACTCGTTGCGGATGAAGGCCAGGAGGCGCGTGTAGGCCGGCACGATCACGTCCCGGATGACCGCCTCGCCCTCCCGGCGGAGGGCATCCCGCTCGGAGGCGTGGATGGTCGCCGGCATCTGCGCGAAGGGCGTGAACAGCGGATTGGTCGAGTCGGCCGCGAGGTACGGCTCGATCGTGCGGTCCCGTCCGGCGACCGACACGCGCGGAACGGTGAATCCACGCGCCATGCCCGCCCGCATGTTCGCCACGTGCTCGTCGAAGTACCGCGGGACGTCCCGCAGCCGGGCGAGGTAGTTGCGGTAGACGTCGGCGCCGGCGAAGCCCTGTCGGGGCGTGAACTCGGTCCAGAAGAAGGTGTCGCTGTTGAGCGGCGCCTCGTACGTCCGGAACCGGATGTCGTTTGCCAGAGCCCGAATGGACACCCGGAAGACTTCGGCATTGATGCGCTCATCGGGCGAAAGCTCGTGCACCGGAATGCTGTCGAGCGCCGCGAGGGCGCGGGTCCAGTAGGCGAGGCGCGCCTGCTGCGACGCGGGATCGACGAACCAGCGGTGGATCAGGGTCGAGGGCCGCGGCTCGGCCCGGTACGCGGTGAGGCTCGGCGCGGTGCCCGAGAGGTCGATCGCGACGATGCGCCGCTCGAACACGAACGTCGGGTGCCGCGCGACGAGCCACTCGAGGTCGGCGCGTTCGCCCACCGTCCGCAGATCGACGAGCAGCAGCACGTGCTTTGCCCGGCCGAGGAGCCCGGCGCGCGGG
>JABWBJ010000080.1 GCA_013360595.1 Gemmatimonadaceae bacterium
AGGTGCTCGGGTACGGCATGACCAACGACGGCCACCACATGACGGCGCCGCGGCCCGACGGATCCCAGGCGGCGCGCGCGATGCGGCTGGCGCTCTCCGACGCCCGCGTGGACGCAGCGGAAATCGACTACGTGAACGCGCACGGCAGCTCGACCCCGCTGAACGACCCCACCGAGACGCTGGCGGTGAAGCAGGTCTTGGGCGAGCGCGCGTACCGCGTGCCCATGAGCGGCACCAAAGGGTATTACGGCCATGCGCTGGGCGCGTCGGGGGCGATCGAAGCGGCCATCTGCGCACTGGCCCTGGATCGGCGCTGGCTCCCGCCCACCGTCAACCTGTCCACGCCCGACCCGGCCTGCGACCTGGACTACGTGGCCGGCACCGGCCGCGCGGCGACCCCCACCACGGTCCTCAGCAACTCGTTCGGGTTCGGCGGGATCAACGCCTCGCTCGTGATGCGCCGGGGCGACTGAGCCTCGGCCTCCGCGTCCTCAGGTAGCGCACCAGGGCGGCCTGCAGTACTTTCGCGCTCCCGCCGGGCATCCGGCGCCGCGACCAGGCCGCTCGAATCACCGGCCACCAGTCACCAATCACTGGTTCTCCCATGCAACGCAACTTCATCGCCGAGTTCTTCGGCACGTTCGCGCTGGTCTTCATCGGTGGCGGCGCCATCATGATGGTCGATCAGACCGACAATGCGGCGGGGCTCCTGCAGGTCGCGCTGGCCCACGGCCTGATCCTGGCGCTGATGGTGTCGGCGACCATGAACGTGTCCGGCGGCCAGCTGAACCCGGCGCTGACGATCGGCCTCCTGGTCGCCCGCCGCATCCAGCCGTTCCTGGCCGTCGTTCACCTGGTCGCGCAGATCCTCGGCGCGGTGGTCGCGGCGCTCGCGCTCAAGGCGCTGATGCCGCTCGCGCTGTTCGAGGCGGCGCGCGGCGGCGGCCAGGCGGTCGCCCTCGACGTGACCGCGACCCAGGCGATCGGCCTGGAGGCCATCGCGACCTTCTTCCTGATGTTCGTGGTCTACGGGACGGCCGTGAACAGCGAGGCGCCGAAGATCGGGGGACTCGCGATCGGCCTCACGATCGCGGCGGACATTCTGGCAATCGGCCCCCTCACGGGCGCCTCGATGAACCCGGCGCGGTCCTTCGGGCCCGCCTTCGCGTCAGGCGTCTGGGAGGGCCAGGTGGTGTACTGGGTCGGACCGATCATCGGCGCGATCGTGGCCGCCCTGGTGTGGGAATTCGGCATCCTCAGGCGCACGCCGGGGCCGGCTCAGGGGCCCTCCCGCAGGTAGCGGGAAGCGTAGCGCTCGATGCATTCCGTGATGACCCGCATCGCCACCTCGCTCTTCTCCCACCCCACGATCTGCATCCGCTTCCCTTCCAGGTCCTTGTAGATCTGGAAGAAGTGCTCGACCTCGTTGAGGTAGTGCTTCGGCAGGTCGGCGATGTCGAAGTACTCCTCGTGTTGCGGGTCGCTGCTCGGCACCGCCAGGATCTTGTCGTCCGGCTCGCCGCGGTCGAGCAGCCGCAGCACACCGATCGGCCGCGCGCTGATCTGACAGCCGGGGAAGGTCGGCTCGTGGATCCGCACCAGCACGTCGAGCGGGTCGTTGTCCTCGTGGAGCGTGCGCGGGATGAACCCGTAGTCGCCCGGATAGTGCACGGCCGAGTACAGCACCCGGTCCAGCCGCAGGAATCCGGTCGTCTTGTCCAGCTCGTACTTGTTCCGGCTCCCCTGAGGGATCTCGACGATGGCCGTGATCTCGTCAGGTGGGTGGGGGCCCGGTGGCAGGTCGCGCCACGGGTGGATCACCGCGGCGGCTCCGCGCGGAAGGCGGCCTCGGGCGCAGGCGCCTCCGGAGGCCGGTCATCCCGGCCGAGGAGGAGTTGCTGCTGTTCGGTCAGTCGCTGGACCTGCAGCGCCAGCGCGTCGATGGCCTCCTCGATCCGGCCCAGCCTGGCCTCCACGAGATCCTGGTCGATTGACGCGGCCTTCGCCCGGTGGACGGTCTGGGCCACCGAGCGCGCGACCGTCGTGGCGATCACCGGGACGAGCCCGATGACCAGCGCGGCGACCAGCAGGGCCAGCAGGACGATCACGGGACGGCGAAGAAGGCGAGGGGCGGACGGTTCACGTACGCTCGACTGAAGTCTGTCGCTCGGCCTGCCGCTCGGCGAGGAGGCGGGTGGTGAAGCGCTGGCCCTCGGCGACGCGTTCCACCTCGGTGGCGATGGCATCGATGGCCTGCTCCATCCGGATGAGGCGTTCCTCGATGCGATCGGCGTTCTCGCTCACCACGTCCCGGCGGCGCCTGGCCGTCAGGACGCCAGCGATCGACATGACGACCACGGAAACCGTCACCGTGATGCCAATGACCCCCACCAGAATGACCCGAGCCAGGTTCTCGTCCATGTTCTCCTCCGGTTCGGCGCTGGCCGCCGGGAAATCTACGAGCCCTGGCGGGCGCCGGTGTCAGCCAACCCGGCGCCCTGCCGGCGTCCGGCGCTCGGCGCTCGGCGCTTGACGCTCGGCGCTTGGCGCTCGACGTTCGCCGCCCCCATCTTGGTCGCATGTCTGACATCGACGTTCTCCTCCAGGAAGACCGGAAGTTCCCGCCCCCCGAGGACTTCCAGCGCCAGGCGCATGTCCGCGACTGGTCCATGCACGAGCGCGCTGCCGCCGACTATGAGGCGTTCTGGGCTCAGGAGGCCGGAGCGCTGCAGTGGATCCGGCCGTGGGACAGGGTTCTGGAGTGGAATCCGCCCTGGGCGAAGTGGTTCCTCGGCGGCCAACTCAATGTCTCCCAGAACTGCCTGGACCGGCACATCGACTCCGCGCGGCGCAACAAGGCCGCGCTGATCTGGGAGGGCGAACCGGGGGATCGCCGGACGCTGACCTACTGGGACCTGTACTGCGAAGTCCGCAAGTTCGCGAACGTCCTCAGGCGGCTGGGCGTGCGGAAGGGCGACCGGGTCGGGATCTACCTCCCGATGATCCCCGAGGCGGCGATTGCGATGCTGGCCTGCGCGCGCATCGGCGCCGCGCACTCCGTGGTTTTCGGGGGGTTCTCGCCGGAGTCGCTGCGCGACCGCATGAACGACGCGGCGGCCAGGGTCGTGATCACCGCCGACGGCGGGTATCGCCGCGGCCAGATCGTTCCGCTCAAGCGGAACACCGACAAGGCGCTGGAGGGCGTGCCGTCGGTGGAGCATGTCGTCGTGGTTCAGCGGCGGCCGGGCGGGATGGGCGACGAGTCCTTTGCCGAGATGAAGGAAGGACGCGACCACTGGTGGCACCGGCTGATGCAGCACGAGTCGATGGAGTGCGAGCCGGAGCCCATGGACGCGGAGGACGTGCTGTTCATCCTGTACACGTCGGGGACGACCGGGAAACCGAAGGGGATCGTCCATACGACCGGCGGCTACCTCACCGGCGTGACGACGACCACGCGGTGCGTGTTCGATCTGCGCGAGTCCGACGTGTTCTGGTGCACGGCCGACATCGGCTGGGTCACGGGCCACTCGTACGTCGTGTACGGGCCGCTGGCGAACGGCGCCACGGTCGTGATGTACGAAGGGGCGCCGGACTGGCCGGAGCGCGATCGCTTCTGGGACATCTGCGAACGGCTCGGCGTCACGGTGTTCTACACGGCGCCGACGGCGATCCGCGCGTTCATGAAGTGGGGGGACGACCATCCGGCGAAGCACGATCTGTCGCGGCTGCGGCTGCTGGGCACGGTGGGCGAGCCGATCAACCCCGAGGCCTGGATCTGGTACCACGAGCACATCGGCCACCGGCGCTGCCCGATCGTGGACACGTGGTGGCAGACGGAGACCGGCGCCATCGTGATCTCCCCGCTTCCCGGCGTGACGGCGACCAAGCCGGGGAGCGCGACCAGGCCGCTGCCGGGGTACTTCGCGGCCCTCCTGGACTCGCAGGCGAACGAGATCCCCGTCGGCGGCGGCCTGCTGGCGCTCACGCGGCCCTGGCCCTCGATGCTCCGGACGATCTGGGGTGATGACGAACGGTACGTGCAGACGTACTTCTCGAAGTGGCCCGGGCGTCCCGACCTGTATTTCCCCGGGGACGGCGCCAAGCTGGACGACGAAGGCTACTTCTGGATCCTGGGCCGCGTGGACGACGTGCTGAACGTCGCCGGCCACCGCATCGGCACAATGGAGGTCGAGTCGGCCCTGGTGGAGCACTTCGCGGTGGCCGAGGCGGCGGTGGTGGGGAAGTCGCACGAGCTCAAGGGGCAGGCCATCGCCGCGTTCGTGACGTTGCGGCTGGGCCAGCACCCCTCGCCGGCGCTCCGCGACGAATTGCGCGAGTTCGTGGCCCAGAAGATCGGCGCCCTGGCGCGTCCGGACGACATTCTCTTCTCCGCCGATCTCCCGAAGACCCGCTCCGGCAAGATCATGCGCCGGCTGCTGCGGGATATCGCCGAGGGGCGCGCGTTAGGCGACACGACCACGCTGGCGGATCCGGCGGTGGTGTCGAGCCTGAAGGAGCAGTACGAGGAACGGGAAGGCTGACGGAACCGTGGAATCGCCGCCCTGTACCCCGAACCCCGAACCCCGAACCCTGCCCCCCCTATCTCCCCGGCCGTCCCCTCCATTCCAGCACCGACACCAGAAAGGTCACGGTGACGAGCACGGCGCTGATCACGCAGAACATGCAGACGGCGTGAATCACGAAGAGCTCGAGGTACGTGAGCCAGGCCGAGAAGATCACCCCCCACCCCGTGAGCGCGAGCAGCGCGTGGCTGACCCATTCGGCGTCGGCGAAGCGGCTGGTGGTCCCGGCGAACGCCACGGCGAAGAGCGCGACGTAGAACCCCACCCCCCAGACGGCGACCGGAATCCCCAGCAGCGTCGCCCACCGGGACAGGTTGACCGTTTCGCACTGCCCCACGTTGCAGGCGAGTTCGCCGATCAACCCCAGCTTGTACATCGCGAGGTAGGTGGCCAGCCCTGCGCCGGCCAGGGCGAGGGCGGCGATGATCATCCGCTTGGTCATGTGGCGGGCCGGCGTTACTTCGACTTCCCGGCGGGCACGCCCCTGGCGGCCGCCGTGTCGCCCGTCGGAACCGGCGGAGGCGCCGGGGCCTTCGCCGCCGCCGAGTCGACCCACATCTTCAGCTCGTCGAAGCCCAGCGCGCCACGGATCACCTTGTCGCCGATCACGAACGTGGGCGTGGACGACACCATGCGGCGGTCGCCTTCCCGCTGGTTCGCGGCGATGTTGAGCTTGTACTTCTGCGAATCGTAGCACTCGTTCCACTGTCCCATGTCGAGCGCCAGGGATTCAGCGATCCGGCTGAAGACCGCCTTGGGCCGGTTGGTCACCTGGGACGCCCACTGGTCCTGCGTCATGAAGAGCTGGTCGTGCATCTCCCAGAACCGGCCCTGCTCGTTCGCGCAGGCGGCCGCGAAATGCGCGTCCCAGGTGTTGGCGTGAATCGGCAGCGGGTAATCCATGAACCGGAAGCTGGCCAGACCGGTCTCGATCAGGCGCTTGCGCATGTCCGGCTCGGTCAGGGTCGCGAACGACCCGCAGGCGGGACACTCGAAGTCGGCAAACTCGATGATCTGCACGGGGGCCGCCGGGTTTCCCATCACGTACCCCGATGCCTCCGGCAGCGTCATGTTCGGGTCGATGGTGATCACGCCTGACGACTTCGCCTGCATCGACTGGTAGACGATGAAACCGACCGCCGCCAGCGCGATCACACCGAGCACGCCGTAGAACGGCGCCCGGCTGGTGTCCCGGACGTCCGTCTTCCTGCCGCCACCGCCTTTTACCGGGTCTCCGGCTCGTCCTCGTCCGGCCGCCACTCGGTCCTTTGCCATTCGATCGTCTCGCTGGATTGGGATTCCGCCACGATGCGCCGGTGTTCGGCGACTTCGGGCGTGTCGAACGTCGCCCGTACCTCGTACGAAAACAGCTCGCTGCGAACGTCGCCGATCAGGCGGAGGAGTTCGCCCGGTTCGGCCAGGAGGCGCCCGGCGCGGTCCATTTCCTGAATCCGGCCGGCCAGCGCCCGCAACAGGGCCTCCAGGTGGCGGGCCCGCTCCTCGCCGTACGTCTCGTCAGTCATTGGACAGGGCAACTTACCGGGGCGGGCGCCCCCAGGTCCAGCGCGCCGACGACGCGCCAGAAGGGCGCGCAAGCGACTGCCGTCACGGCACATGGTGGGCCGGCGGGACGGAACGTTATGCGCGGCCGACCGCCTCCCGGTGCTCGATACCTCACCGGGCGCCGGAACGAAATCGGCCGGTCGTGCGTAGGTACAACGGTGCCGCACCGCGGCTTATCTTCCAGCGTTCCCCATACCCATTCCCAGGATTAATGGCAAAGAAACAGGCACGGCGGCCGCGTGAAGTCGCGCTCCCGACCCCGTTCGAAGAAGCGCGCGACGAGATGTACCAGCACATCATGCAATGCGGGGTCATCGGATGCGAACCGGAGGATCAGGCGGCATGGTTCGATGACACGATGGCCTACCTCGCCGACCGATTCAGCGAACTGACGCAGAAGGAGCTGGGCCAGATCCGGGTGCTGGGCGAACGCTTCGTCCAACCACCCAAGGCCACCTCGGCACAGGTCGCCACCGCAGTCTGACCGAGCGCCCCCGGGCAAGTGCCCGGGGGCGTTTCCTCTTCAGCGGCGCCCTTCGGGCAGCCGGCGCACCAGGACGGATATCCGGACGCCGCCGGCGAAGGCCCCCTCGACGGCAATCGCGGCCCGGCCGCGTGCCGGAAGCTCCACCCCCGCGCCCAGGACCAGCCGGCCCTGCCAGTCGCGGATCGCGTCGTACGTGGCGGCGATCCCGCCGAGACCGTACAGCCCGAGCCGCGTTTCGCGATACGGATCCAGATGGAAGCGACCCTGCAGCTCCAGGCGTGCGGCCGACCCCGACACGTTGCCGCGCCACGCCCTCCCCATGGCGCCGAGCAGGGCAGTCCGGAAGTAAGTGCCCCCCCGGGCATGAAGACCCACGCCCGCCGTCACGGAGGTGACGTCGCCCGCCGTGAGGTCGAGACGCGCCTCCGGCAGGGGACCGACCGCTGGTCCCGCCTGACCCGCAGCAGGAGATGACGCCGCCACGAGGATCAGGGCCGCGGCCCGGGCGGCCTGTTCGAACAGACGGGCGCAACGCATGCGCCGAATGCTAAGGAACGCGCCGGCCGCGCGGAGCCACGGCGGCGGCTCGCGCGGCGCTCGGACCTCTCCCCTCTTCGGGCTCTCGTCCCGTACCTTCCGTCGTGTCCACGGCCGGGCCGGACCCCATCCTGCACCTGACCGCCGACTTCATCGGCGTGCCGGCGATCCAGCTCGGCGACCAATCGCTCGTGAGCGGCATCCTGGTGTCGGCCGCCGGCGCATCGGGCATGAAGGCGTCGGGCCCGCCGACCGTGATCTCGCATCCCGAGGGCGGGCTGAGCGTGATCCTGCCGATCGACGGCTGCCACATGTCACTCCACACCCTCCCCGAGCGCGAACTGGCCATCCTCGATATCATCGCCCGGCCTCCACACGATCCGCGGCAGGCTCTCGACGTCGTCGCGCGGCGTCTGACCGCGCAGTCCGTCCGCGCGGAACAACGCAGCAGGGGATGAGCGGACGAGCGATCAGCGATGAGCGATGAGCGATGAGAAGGAGCACATGACGACCGCATTCAACGGCTTTTCCCGCGGAGCCCTCACCTTTCTGCGCCAGCTCAGGCGCAACAATCGGCGCGACTGGTTCCAGGCACACCGCGACACCTGCGAGGAAGAGATCCTCGTACCGATGCGCCTGCTCGTCGAGGAGATGGACGTGCGGTTCGGACGCTTTGCCCCGGAGTTTCGCGGCGATCCAAAGCGCTCGATCTTCCGCATCCACCGCGACGTGCGGTTCTCGAAGGACAAGTCGCCCTACAAGACGCACGCGGCCTGCTGGTTCTCCCATCGGAACGCGTCCCACGGCGTGGGGAGTGAAACGCACGGCGGCGGGGCCGGCTTCTACTTCCACCTCGAGCCGGGGGCGTCCTTCCTTGGCGGCGGTATCTGGATGCCGCCCCGCCCGTCGCTCCACCGGATCCGTGAATCCATCGCCGCCCGCCCCGCCGAGTTCGCCCGAACGCTGCAGACGCCGGCCTTCAAGCGGAAGTTCGGCGCGTTGAGCGAGGAGTCGATGCTGAGCCGGCTCCCGCGCGGCTACGCGCCCGGGCATCCGGCGGAGCGGTGGCTCCGGTACCAGTCCTTCACCGTGGGAACGGCGATCGACGACGCCGCCGTGCTCGGCCGCCGCGTCGCCGACAGGCTCCAGCGCGACTACACCACCATGCTGCCGTTCGTGCGCTGGCTCAACTCGTCGTTAGGGTACCCGCCAGGACGCTGACGCTCACGCGCCCGACGGACGCCCCCGCACCAGCCCCTCCGCCCGCCGCTCGGGATCCAGCGCCTCGGCGGCGTAGGCCAGGATCTCCTGCGCGGTCACGGCCCGGATGCGGCGCTCGAAGTGCTCCAGCTCCTCGAGGCCTTCCCCCAGCAGCCAGGCGTCGACCACCTCCGCCAGCACGGCCGACCCGTTCTGCTGCGCGATGGCGTGGGCGCCCACCGTGTACTCCTGCATCCGCGCCAGCTCGGCCTCCGACACCGGCGCCTCCCGCAACCGGTGCAGTTCGGCCAGGAGCGCCGCTCTGGCCTCCTCTTCCCGCGCCGGGTCGGTGGCGATGTACACCATGAAGCTGCCCGCCCCGACGCGCTCCGCGACCCAGGCGTGCACCGTGTACGCGAGGCTCCGGCGCTCCCGGAGCTCGTCGAACAGGCGCCCGCCAAGTCCCGAGCAGATGCCCGCCAGCAGCGCCGCCGCGTACCGGGCCCCGTCGCGCCG
>JABWBJ010000081.1 GCA_013360595.1 Gemmatimonadaceae bacterium
CTGCCGCGCGACGGCGGCCGCGGCGGCCCGGCTCGGACTCGCCTGTCACATCGTCGCGAACGGGACGAAGCCGGAGCGCGCGACCGGGAATGCCCTCCTGGTTCGGCTCTACGGCGCGTCGGTGACGTACGTCGCCACGCGCGAGGAGCGAGCCCCTGCCATGGGTCGCATCGCCGACGAGCTGCGCGCGCAGGGACGGCGGCCGTGTGTCATCCCGCTGGGCGCCAGCACGCCCCTGGGTGGAATGGCGATCGCGCGCGGCGTGGGCGAACTGGCCGCACAGGGCGTTCGGCCGGACGTCATCGTGCACGCGACGTCGTCAGGCGGAACGCAGGCCGGATTGATCGCCGGGTGTGCGCTCTACTCGCCAGGGACGCGCGTCATCGGGGTGAGCGCGGACGATCCGGCGGAGGAGATCCGGCGGACGGTGCTCGGCATCATGGCCGGCATGGGAGCGGAACTCGGCCTGGGCCCCGAGTGGCTGACCGGCGGCGGGGAACGGGCGCCGGCGTGCGTCGTGGACGATTCGCAGGTCGGCGACGGCTACGGCGTCCCCACCGATGCCTCGCGCGAGGCGCAACAGCTGGCGGCGCGAACGGAGGCCGTCATCACCGACCACTGGTACACGGCCAAGGCGCTGGCGGGCCTGATCGCGCGAGCGCGACACGGCGAGTTGGACAACGCCGAGTCGGTGCTGTTCTGGCACACGGGCGGCCAGGCGTCCGTCCTGTCCTGAAGCCGTTCACCGAGGATCGGCGAACACTTTCATCGAACGCGCCGCATCGGCCAACCGCCGGTCGCGCGTCCAGAGACCGGCCCGATCCAGCCTGGCCGAGGCAAGCAGATGGACGTCGACATAGCCGAGTCCACGACCCATCAGCCGGTGGCGCTCGATGAAGAGGAGCACCTCGCTCGGGCTGGCTACCGATGCCTGCGGCAGCTCGTTCAGTAGCGTCAGGATCTCCTTCCAGCTGCGGAACGAGCCGCACGCCAGTTCGACGGTGATGAACGGGTGTCCCAGCACCTCTCCATCTCCGAGGAACGCCGCCAGGCGATCGTTCCCACGGCGGAAATGATCGATCCAGACGGAGGTATCGACGAGTATCACCGGCGCGCCGGAGCCGACCGGCGGCGGATCTTGGCCACTGCCGGCTCAGTCCCGCCCAACGCAGCAAGGCGGCGCGCACTGGCGCTTGCGATCAGCGCCTTCAGGCCGGCGTGCAACAGGGCCGTCTTCTCCTCGATCCGCGTGAGGCGGCGGGCTTCGGCGAGGAGGCGGTCGTCGATATTCAGGGTCGTCTTCATACATACGAGTATGGCTTATCAAGCCATACCTGGCAAGCCGCAGCCAGGTCGTCGGGAGCGTGGCCGGCGTACTGGAACGTGTACTGGTGCAACCAGGGCGACCAGCGACGCCTCGATCCGTTCCGTCCGCGGCAGGTCGCCCGCCCGCGCGATCACCGCCGCACCTCGAAGTGCGCCATCATGCCAGCCGCGACGTGCTCCAGGATATGGCAGTGGTACATCCACATCCCGGGACGGTCGTCGGGGAGCCAGGACGGTAGTCCGTCTCGGCGAGGGTCAGGCCCTCGAAGCGTCGCGTCTCCTTCGTGGCCCCCACGAACTGGCCATCGGGCACCGTGTCGCGCATCGCGTGAAGTTCCCGGGCGGTTTGCTGCCTGACAAGGGCCCTGCAACGCGTGGAGCTCGCCGAAGGGTGCCGTTCAGCGCACCGGGCCGAGGTACTTGCCCAGCCAGGCCAGCGACTCCTTGATCAGTTCCGTGCGCGGCACGTCGTGCCCGCCCACGTACACCTTCCACACCTTGTCCGCCGCCGGGGTGCCGAGGAACTCGTAGAACGGCCTCTGCGCCGTCTCGCTGGGGAAGAAGCAGTCGTACTTCCCGTTGAGCATCAGCACGGGACTCCTGATGCGCGGCAGGTAGTTGATCGGTTCCACCTCCGGACGCCCGCGTTCCATCGTCAGGCCGGCGACGTACAGCATGGACGCCTTGATTCGCTTCTCAGGGCACTCATGGACTGGCCCGGGTCGCCCTCCACTGCTCGACCGTCATGACCGTCCGGAAGCCGATGTGCGACGCCCCGCTGTCCCGGGCGTTCGGGCTCCGGGCGCTCACACGGTACCCGCGGCAGTAGGCGTCGTTGCACAGGTACGACCCTCCGCGGAGCGTTTTCAGCTGTTGGCGGTTGATGGCCTGCGCGGGTCCGGCCGGATTCCGCACCACGCCGCGGTCGCGGTCGGCCCGGTACTGGGCTTCGCTGAACCAATCCTGCGTCCACTGCCACACATTCCCGGCCATGTCGAAGAGGCCGTACCCGTTAGGTGGAAAGGCCCCCACCCTGCCGGTGCTGGCCCGGTGCGTGGGAAAGGCGCCCTCGTAGATGCGGGCCTTCGGGTGCGCCGCATCGTGGGGGTCGGAGCCCCAGGCGTGCTCGGCGCCCACCAGGCCGCCGCGCGCCGCGAACTCCCATTCGGCCTCGGTGGGGAGTCGCTTGCCGGCCCATTCGGCGTACGCCACGGCGTCGTCCCAGGCAACGTGGACGACGGGATGGTCCTCCCGGCCCTCGATGCTGGTGCCGGGGCCCTCCGGGTGCCGCCAGCTGGCCCCCGGCACCCAGCGCCACCACTGCGACCAGTCGCGAAGATCCACCGCGGAATCCGTCGGTGTGAACACCAGGGATCCCGGCGCGAGCATTTCGGGAGGCGGGGCGGCCGTCCCGACCGGCATCTGCTCGAGCAGCGAGCGAACATCCGGGGTGCGCTCGGCGACGGTCACGTATCCGGTCGCCCGCGCGAAGCGGGCGAACTCCCGGTTGGTGACGGCGTGGATGTCCATGAAGAACCCGTCGACTTCGACCTCGTGCGGTGGCCATTCGGCCGGCTGCGCATGCGGTGACTCGCTCCCCATCGTGAACCGGCCGCCGGAGATCCAGACCATGCCGGCGGGAGCAGGACCGGGTGCCGAAGCGGCGCGCGGAGGCTCGGCGCATGCGAGGGCCAGCAGCGCGGCGAGGGAGAATGCCGAATGGGAAACGAGGATTCGAAGGATCAACGGCGACACTGGTGACGGGTGACTCGTGACTGCCAGCGCTCTCCGCTAACGATAGCCCCGGAAGTCCGCCCGGTAGCCCGTTTCGCGCTGCAGCGTCGCGAGCTCGGCCTGGAGCGCCGGCAGCAGACGCGTTCCCTCCTCGGTGCCGATGAGGTTGTTCAGTTCGAACGGATCCGCGTGGAGGTCGTACAGCTCGTCCATGCCTTTCAGATCCACATAGTGGATGTACTTGTGGCGTTCGGTGCGAACAGCCTGGTACCCCATGTTGAGCATTCTCGGGAAGACGCGGTCGCTGTAGTACTCCAGCAGGATCGACTGCCTCAGGGTCGTCGCGCTGCGGTCGAGCAACGGGACCAGCGAGAGGCCATGGCGGCGCACGGTGTCCTGGAGTCCGGCGATGGACAGGATGGTCGGCGCCAGGTCAATGGTCTGCACCAGCGGCCCGAGGGTGTCGCCTGCCTGCGCGAGGCGCGGGAACCGGATGAGCAGCGGAATGCGCGCCGTCTCTTCGTAGGCCAGCCGCCGCTCCTCGTTCAGTCCGTGCTCGCCGTAGAAGTAGCCGTGGTCGCTGGTGAAGATGATGAGCGTATTGTCCAGCTCGCCCATCTCTCGCAGCGTCTGCTCGATGCGCGCAAGGCTTTCATCCACGCCGAGGAGCATCTCGAGGCGGTCGCGAACGTCCTTGTCCGGCGTGCCCGTGGACGGCGCCAGCGGCGGGAGCGTGTCGATCCGTCTCAGCAGGGCCGGCTTTCGCGTCACCGGCACGGTCGCGTTGATCCGCCGCGGCACGACGGCATTCGCATAACGACCGCGATGTCGCGGCGCGGGGACGAACCCGCCGCCCTGCCCCGGCGCCACCGATCCGTCATCGCGCTGCTCGACATTGGGATGCAGGGCCTTGTGCGCGAGGAAGACGAGAAACGGCGTCCCCCGCGACCGCTGCATGAAGGCCACGACGTAGTCGGTCAGAACATCGGTGACGTACCCCGGCACTACCTTCCGCTCGCCGTCGACGTTGAGGTTGGGGTCGTTCGCCTCGCCCTGCCCCTTCATGGCCACCCAGTGCGACCATCCGGGGCGCCGGGTGTCGTCGTTCCCCATGTGCCACTTGCCGAAGAAGCCGGTCCGATACCCCGCGGCCTGCAGGGGGATGGCGAACGTGCTCAGGCGGTGGCTGGCGGAATCGCGGGCGGTGTTGTCGATGATCCCGTTGGTGTGGACGTGCTGGCCGGTTAGGATGGCGGCGCGGCTCGGACTGCAGAGCGGCGTGGTCGCGAACGCGTTGACGAAACGGACGCCCTCGCGGGCAAGCCGGTCGATCGTGGGCGTTTCAGCGAAGGGATGTCCGGCGATCCCGATGTCGTCCCAGCGGAGGTCGTCGACCAGGATGACGACGACATTCGGAGAGCGGACATCGGCGCGGAGGCAGGCCGTCGACCCGATGGCGGCCAACGCTGCGATCCCAAGACTCAGTCGCATCCTTGAGTGCCTCGTGATTCGTGATGCGTGATGCGTGACTCGGTACAGCCTGACGATGGGGCGGTTCCTCTTTACGGCTTTCCAGGACCGTACAACACCTTGCCTGCCCGGGCACCCGTGTGCGCCCCCCGCTCGATCGTGATCGCCCCGTTCACCAGCACGTACTCGATGCCGGCCGGATAGAGCGTCGGCTGTTCATAAGTCGCCCGGTCGTCGAGCGTCGCGAGGTCGAAGATCACGACATCGGCCCAATGCCCTTCCTTGATCGAACCGCGATGGGCGAGGCGCATCCGGGTCGCGGGCCACGAGGTCATCTTGCGCACCGCCTCCTCGAGCGAGATGACCTTTCGCTCTTTCACGTACCGACTGATCACGCGGACGTGGTTGCCGTACGCCCGCGGGTGCGGGAGGCCAAGGTCGTCGCCCTGCGTCGCGCTGAGGGCGGCCCCGGCATCGGAGCCGATGCTGGTCCAGGGAAACCGGAGCGCGGTTTCGACGTCCTGCTCGCTCATCATGTGGTAGATCGCCATGACGCGCCCCGCGCCTTCGAGCACGAGGTCCCAGGCGGCATCGGCCTCGGTCTTCCCCATGGCCCGCGCAATCTCGGGGATGCGCAGGCCATGGTACCGTGCGTTCTCCGCGTTGCGGGCGTTGACCAGCACCACGCCGTTCCAGCCCCCCGCCGCCTCGACGATGTTCCACCAGCCGGGCGACCCCGTCAACACCTCGCGCTTGAGCCGCTCGCGGATCCCGGGATCGCGCAGACGCGCGCGCAGTGAATCCCCGCCGCCCTCGAAGGCCCAGGAGGGAATCGTCGCCTCGAGGCCCGTGCCGCCGGCCGTGTAGACGTAGATGTTGGCCGCGACGTCCACTCCCCGGGCCCGGGCCGCCTCGATCACCTGCCTGACGCTGTCCATCAGGATGCCCCACCCCGGCTGATACGCGGCCTTCAGGTGGAAGACCTCGCCGGCGAGGCCCGCGCGTTCAGCGATCGCGATCACCTCGGCGACCGACTGCACGACCTCGCGTCCTTCGCCGCGGATGTGGCTCGCGTACGTGCCGCCGTACTTCGCCGCCGCCTTCGCCACCTCGACCAGTTCGTCCGTGGTGGTGAAGCTGCTCGGCGGGTAGATGAGCGCGGTGGTCATGCCCATCGCGCCGGCGCGCATCGCCGAGTCCAGCGACGCCCGCATGCGCTCGAGTTCCGTTGCGTTCGGCGCGCGCGAGGACTGGCCAAGCACCGCGACGCGCGCCTGCGTCTGGCTGTAGTAGCTGCCGAAGTTGATGCTGATGCCCTGCCGTTCGAGCGTCGCGAAATACTCCGGAATCCGGCTCGCCGGGACCGGGAAGCCGCCCTCCCCTCCGATCGCGGTCGTCACTCCCATTCGCAGCTTGTTCTCGGCCAGTCCGTTCCGCGGCAGCACGCCGCCCGACTGGTCCATGACGTCGATCCACCCGGGCGAGACGTACAGGCCACGGGCATCGATTTCGCGCTCGCCGCGGCCGAGGACGAAGCCGATCTTCGCGAACTTCCCGTCACGGATGGCGACGTCCGCCAGGATCCACGGGTTGCCCATGCCGTCGAGCACCCGTCCGTTCCGGATGACGATGTCGTACTCGGGGCGACCGGTCAGGGCGCCCGCGTCCATGGGTTCGGCGGGAATCGTTCCCGTCCGGGGTGGTGCGGGCCGGGCGCACGCCGCAACCAGAAGGACGGCGGCGAACGCCGCCAGGGTGATTCGTGACTCGTGACGCGTGACGCGGCGGGTCCACATCGTGAGGCGTGACTCGGGACTCGGCAGGAAGCGCCGGGAGGCGTGATGGCAGCTCCCGACCCGGTTGCCAGGGAGGTTCTAGCTTTGGCCCAGGTGGTCACTGATCTTGTAGCCTGTTTCCCGAACTGTCCACCTCGGAGTGCCGAGTCCGAATCGACGAATCGCTTGCTCATCCGGGATCTCACCTCGCTGCAGGACTACTCGGCCTGCGTCGCCCTCCAGGAGGCCACCTGGGGGCAGGGGTTTTCCGAGCGCGTCCCGACGGCGATCCTGCGCGTGAGCCAGATGATCGGCGGCGTGGCAGCCGGCGCCTTCGACGACGACGGCCGGATGGCAGGCTTCGTGTTCGGCCTCACGGGCGTGCGCGGTGGCGAGCTGGTGCACTGGTCCGACATGCTGGCAGTGCGCCGCGATCAGCAGCGCCAGGGGATCGGCGAGCAGCTCAAGCGGTACCAGCGCGACAAGGTCATGGCGATCGGCGTGCAGGCCATGTTGTGGACCTTCGATCCGCTGCAGGCAGGGAACGCCCACTTCAACATCAACCGGCTGGGCGCGCTCCCGGCCGAGTACATCGTTGACATTTACGGACTGACGGGGAGCACGCTGCACGGACCCTTGCCGACCGACCGATTCGTCGTGCGATGGGAGCTGATGGGGTCGACGGCGCGCGTCGAGATGAGGGGGACGCCGCCGCTGGCGAATCCGGTGGGGCCTGACGGGATGCCGACGACCGCGCTACTGCCGTCCCTGTCCCCGGGGCTGCCGGTGGTGGCCGTGCAGGTGCCCTCGGACATGTCGGTGGTGCACCAGATGGGCCGGTCGCTCGCGATGCGCTGGCGGCTCGGCGTCCGCGAGGTGATGACCGCGTGGCTTGGCGCCGGGTACCGGGTGACGGGCTTCGTGCAGGCCGGTGCTCCTGTCCTGCCGTACTACGTCCTGGAGCGGCCGGCGCCATGATGGAGATCCGCCGCATCACCCTTCGGGAGATCCGACTCCCGTTGAAGGAGCCGTTCCGGATCTCGTCAGGCGTGGTGGCCGAGCGGCGGATCGCGCTGCTCGAGCTGCAGGAGGCCTCGGGGGCGATCACGTGGAGCGAGTGTGTCGCCGGCGAGTTCCCCAACTACTCGCCCGAGACGATCGACACGGCCTGGCTGGCGATCACCGAGTGGCTGGGGCCGCGCGTGGTGGGGCGGGCGTTCCAGTCGCCCGGCGAGGTCTTCGCCGTGCTGGAGCATGACGTGCGCGGACACCTGATGGCGAAGGCGGCGATCGAAATGGGCGCGTGGGGTCTGGAGGCGACGATGCTGGGGATGCCGCTGTCGACGCTGCTCGGCGGAACGCGCCGGGAGATCGAGGTCGGCATTTCGCTGGGGATCCAGCCGTCGCCGGAAGCCCTCGTCAGGCGCGTGACCGAGGCGTTGGCGGCCGGATACCGGAAGGTGAAAATCAAGATCATGCCCGGAGCCGATGTGGACTTCGTTCGGGCGGCCCGCGAGGCGGCGGGCCCGTCGGCCCCGCTCATGGCCGACGCGAACAACGCCTACACGCTCGACGACGTCCCGAGCCTGCTGGCACTGGACGAGCTGGACCTCATGATGATCGAGCAGCCGCTGGCGTGGGATGACCTCGTCAGGCACGCGACGCTCCAGCGGCAGTTGCGGACGCCGCTCTGCCTGGACGAATCGATCACGTCGCTGGACCGCGCGCAGGACATGGTGGCGCTCGGCGCCGGCCGGATCGTGAACATCAAGCCGGGCCGCGTGGGGGGCCTGGCGTCGTCGGTCGCGATCCATGACTTCTGCCAGTCGAACGACGTGCCCGTCTGGTGTGGCGGCATGCTCGAGAGCGGCATCGGCCGGGCCTACAACGTGGCCCTGGCGTCGCTCCCCAACTTCGTGAAGCCCGGTGACGTGTCGCCGAGCAGCCGGTACTGGGATCGCGACATCGTCGCGCCGGAGTGGACGATGACGGACCGGGGGACGATGGTGGTCCCGCAGGGGGCGGGGCTGGGCGTCGAGGTCGATGTCGATCGCGTTGCCGATCTGACGGTGCGCGAAACCGTGTTACGGGCCTCGTGATGCGTGACGCGTGGGCGAACGGGCGAGGGCCATTCACCGCCGAGGAGGCTCAGCGGCTGGTGGAGCTCCGCCGCGACATCCATCGCCACCCGGAGCTCTCCTGGCAGGAGGAGGGGACGGCAAGGCGACTGGAGGAAGCGCTGCGCAGCGCGGGGTTGACGGAGATGCGCCGTGTTGCCGGGACGGGGCTGGTAGCCCGGGTGCCGGGGGCCGATCCCGGCGCGCCGGTGACCGCCATCCGCGGCGACATCGATGCGCTTCCGATCCAGGAGGCGACCGGTCTGCCTTACGAGTCGGCCGTGCCCGGGGTGATGCACGCCTGCGGGCACGACGTCCACGCCCTCGACCACGAGGGCCTCTACCGGCTGCGGCGGCAGGTCGGGATGATGTTCCAGAAGGGCGGGCTCTTCAGCGACCTCACCGTCTTCGAGAACATCGCCTTCCCGATGCGCGAGC
>JABWBJ010000082.1 GCA_013360595.1 Gemmatimonadaceae bacterium
CCTGGCGGCCGTGGAGCGCGAAGCGCGGGAGGTGCTGGCGGACGCCCGCGCGGCCACGCAAAGCGACTTTGCCACTCTCGTGCTGGGGCAGGTCCACCTCACCACCGGCCGCCTCAGGGAGGGCCTGCGATGGATCGGCGAGGCGGAAGCGATCCAGGCCGCGCGGTCGAGCACGAAGATGCCGGTGCTCCGGGCATCACTGGACTCGGCCTGGGTGCGCGCCTTCCAGCTGGGCGACGCCGCCGGTGCACGCGATCAGGTGCGGCGGGCCCTGGCCCGGGTTCCCATGGAGTCGTTGCCCGCGCCTGAGCGTCCCTGGCAGTTCCTGATCCAGATCGCCGAGGCCTCGGGTGACGCCGCCGCGGCACGCGCGTATCTGCAGTCGTTCGAGCGCGACTTCCCGCAGATGGGGATGGAACAGGGCATGCTCTTCGAGCCACGGGGCCTGGCAGCGCTGGCCTCCGGCCGGTCCGAGGAGGCCATCGCGCACTTCCGTGAGGCGGACCGCACGTTTGCCGCGTGCCACCGGTGCGCGATGATCAGCCTGGCACGGGCCTTCGATCTCGCCGGCCACCGGGACTCGGCCATCGCGTACTTCCAGCGGTTCGTCGACACGCCGCACGCGCTCCTGTTCGAGGACCAGGATTACCTCGCGGGCTCGTACAAGCGACTCGGCGAGCTGTACGAGGCGGCCGGCGATCTCGGGAAGGCGGTGACGAACCTCGAGAAGTTCGTCGCGCTGTGGAAGGATGCTGATCCCGAACTGCAGCCGAAGGTGCGCGAGGCGAGGTCGAGGCTGGAGCGGCTGAGGGCGGAGCTGGCGAGGCGAGGGTAGGAGCGGGGAGCGGGGAGCGCAGAGGGCGGAGGGAGAACACGGGCAGTGCGCGGAATTGCTACCCCGTGCGTCGCGAGGATGAAGGATTCCGCGCAGGATCCGGCCATATTCGGGTCCCCTTCTCAACCTGCCCATGCGCCTCTCATCCCATCGCGACCTCATTGTCTGGAAGAAGTCCCTCTCTCTGGCGACGGACATCTATCGTTTCTGCGGAGCATTCCCGCACCACCAACGATACGGACTCGTCTCGCAGCTCCAGGGTGCCGCGGTGTCCATCCCCTGCAACATCGCCGTGGGTCACGCGCGGTTCACCCGGAAGGAGTTCCTGAACGCCCTTTCGGTGGCGCGCGGGAGCGCCAGCGAAGTGGAGACACTCCTCCTGATCAGCCAGCGCCTCGGCTACGGGGACCGGGCAGAAGCCGAGCGATGTCTTGCGGAAGTCGACGGCATCCGACGGATGCTGACCAGGATGCGCACACGGCTCAAGGAAGGCGGCGAACACAAGGGGTAGTCGGGTGAAGCGCCGCGCGCTGCGCGCTGCGCTCCCCCTGGCTCAATACCGCCAGCTCCTGAGATCCGCCCCCGCCGGCGCCGTGGCCAGCATCCGCTCCACGAACCACGGGAACGTCATCTGCGCATACCGCAGACGCGAGTACGCGTTGGCGCGCGTATGATCGCCGTTCCAGCAGTGCTCGTCACGATCGCCGTAGTCCACCACGAAGTCCGCCGGCGGATCGAGCTTCCTGATCCGCTCCTCGGTCAGATACACCGCGTTGTTCAGGTAGTAGTTGTCCATGTCGCCGACGTAGATGCGCATCTTGCCCCGCAGCTTCGGCGCCAGCGTCGGCCAGTCGCGCTCGAGGATGTACGACAGGTCGTAATGCTCCCTCCAGTACGCCGCCACCGACCTGTCGATCTTCCCCGTGAGCTTGTCCCAGATCGGCTTCGGATACCCGTCCGCGCCCACCGGCGAGTACACCGACTCCCATACGTCCCATTGGTCGCCGGAGCGCGATTTCGTCCCCAACGCCAGCTCCCGGTGGTTCAGCTGCTCCATCGTCGCCTGGACGTGCCCCAGGAAGTTGCGCAACCCCGGGCGCGGCACGCGCAGGAACGGCCCCTCCCGATAGTAGGCGTTCTCGTCCTCGTAGATGTTCACCACCGTGTACTGCCGGAAGTCGATCGGGTCCGGGCAGGCCACCCAGGCGCCATTGAACTCGTCGGGATAGAACATCTGCACGGCCATCGCTTCCCAGCCGCCGGTGGACCCGCCGTACGTGAAGCGGGCCCAACCCGCGCCGATGCCGCGGAACCGCCGCTCGATCTCGGGCACCAGCTCCCTCATGATCGCGTCGCCGTACGGCCCGTTGTTGGCCGAGTTCACCGCGTACGAGTCGTCGTAGTACGGCGTCGCGTGCTGGATCTCCACCAGCAGCATCCTCGGAAACCCCTTCCCGGTCCAGTCCTGGTAGAACTGCCAGGCGTACTGCTGCTGGATGCGGTTGTAACCGGCGAGCGAGAATCGCTCGCTGTAATCGGGGGCGAGGGTCGGGTCCGGCGGCGTCTCACGCCAGTTGCTGACGGCGGACGGAAAGTGCCCGTGGTTGATCACGAGCGGGTACCGTGCGTCCGGATGGGCGTCGAATCCCTCGGGGAGCAGCACCCACGCCCCCAGGAACATGTCGCGCCCCCAGAACCGGGAGAGCAACTCGCTCCGGATCCGGAGGTACTTCACGTACTTCGTCTCCCTGAGCCTGAAGTCGGGAACCGGCGGGATCTCCTGGTCGAGCACGAGCCGCGGCGTCGCGCTCCTCGACGGATCGACGACCATGGTCACGGGCCGCGAGTACAGATTGTGCGGCTTGCTCGCGAACTGCTGGCCCTCCCAGTGGTCGGGCGGGAGCTTCACGGTGTGCCCGTCGCTTCGCCGGAAGGTCTCATACCGGTTGATCATGGCCTGCACCCGGTACGTGCCGGCCGGGACCTGGCCGAGCGAGCGCAGCGGATAGCCGAACGCGCCCGCGTCCACATAACGAGTCTCACCGGGCCGCCAGCCGTCCACGTCCACGCCGAAGACCTGCGCGGTCGCCACCGTCCCGGTAACCCGCGTGCGCGGTTCTCCGGTCGTGTCGGCGGAGATCATGAGGAGCAGGCGCCCGTCGAGTGGCTGCGCGCTCCGCTCCACGGGGAACGTAATGGCGAAGCGGAGCCTGCTCGAGGGCTCCTGCGGGGCCCCGGTGAACGCGAGCAGAAGCGCGGCGGACACCAGCGACGATGCGGTCGGAGGGCGCATGGCACGAGTCTCGATGAAGGACGAAGGGCGGGACCGGTATCCTGCACCAGCCCCGCCCCGGCGTCAAACGAGCGGCGCCCCCGGCTACCGGCGCCGGCCCTCGTCATCGTCGCGCCGCGGCCGTTCGACGTCGCCGCCGACGGAGCGCGATGCCGTGCCCGTGGCGTACGCGCTGGCCGCGCCGTCGCGGTACACCAGCATTCCACCCGTATGGCCGACGCGCCATCCCGTGCCCAGGATCGCGATCGTCCCCAGGGTGGCGGCCAGCCGTCCGGCGCTCCCCAACCGGCCCGGGGTGAGCCCCACGAGGCCGAGGGCGAGCACGCCGGCCGTCGTCATCAGGAACAACTCGGCCGCTTCCTCATGACCGTGGATCGCCTGCTCGGCCACGACGTCCTCGACGCGCTCCTCCTGCTGCTCCCCCGTCTGCAGCGAGACCCATCCGCTGAGGAGCAGCGCGGCGAGAGCGGCCACCGAAATCCCCCAGGCCGTCCTGGCCCTTGCACCGCGACGAATGAAGACCAGCGCAGCGATGGCCACGAGGGGGACGAGCACCGCCAGCGCGATCGGCAGGTGCACGACCGCCGGGTGCAATGGATTCGGGATGAGGGACTGCATGGACTCCGTCCTTGTTGAGTGTGGTCGGAGTGTGCCCTTGCGGGCAGCGTGCCAACATCGGGCAAATGTCCCGATCGCCCCGTATGTTTGCCGCATCCGTCAAACGCCGGATGCCCTGGAGCACAGGACCTATGTCGCTGAGTGAGCAGGACCTGGAGAACGACGGTCGCGCCCCGGTGCCGATCCTGGTACCCGGCATCCTACTGCTGGTCGCGATCGGCGGCGCGGTGGACCTGGCCTTCGACAGACCGGCGAGCTGGACCTCCCCGCACGTCGTCTTCGAGGTGCTGCTCATGACCGTCAGCCTCACCTCGTCGATCGTGCTCTGGCTGGGGTGGCGGCGAACCGGTCACGCCCTGGTGCGAGCCGAGTCGGAGATAGCGCGGAGCCGCGCCGAGCGCGATGCGTGGCGCAAGAGCGCCGAGTCGGCCCTGTCGGGGTTCCGCACCGAGGTGGATCGCCAGTTCGAGCGCTGGGGCCTTACGCCGACGGAGCGCGAAGTCGCGATGCTCCTGCTGCAGGGGCACGGCCACAAGCAGATCGCGGGGCGAACAGGCCGCAGCGAACGGACCGTGCGCCAGCACGCGGTCTCGGTCTATGAAAAGAGCGGCCTCGGCGGGCGGGCCGAACTGGCGGGGTTCTTCCTCGAAGGTCTCGTTCCCGACCGGCGCCCCGACGCACCGCGCACTCGCGAGCAAGGGAGCACCGGTGTGAACCCGCCGGGCTAGAGCGCCGACCCGGAACCCGGACGGCGCTTGCGGAGGAAGTTCGTCCGCTTCTCCATCGGGAGGGCCAACAGCCGGCGGATCTGCTCGACGAGGGCACGATCCGATTCGCGCCGCAAGGCCGAGCGCCGCGATGCCGTCCGGCGGCTACGCTTTCTCACGGAGCGTCTTCCTCAGCACCGGCAGAACGGCACGGTCCCGGGGCCGGTTCGCGGCCTTCTTGCTGCGAATGACGTCCTCGAGAACCGCCACCCGCAGCTCGTCCCGGCCGAACCGGACCGCGCTCGAGCGGTTAAGCAGCGACTCGAATGACCGGATGCCGACCCCCTTCGCCATGAAGTCCAGTTGCAGGCCGTCGCGATCCCGTGTCACGCGATACAGTTCCGAGGCCGGGTAGAACGGGTGCATGACGACCGCGTCAAGGTCGTCGGCGATCTGCCGGAGCTTGCGCAGATTCCCCGCCGTCTTCCGGAACATGAAGGCCAGGTCCATCGTGGTCACGGGGGATCCCTGGAGCGCAGCCGCCGCGTTGCCGATCAACACAGCGTCGAGCCGGCGCTTCGCCAGCACCCGCGCGGCGAGCTCGAGAAGCGGTTCGGCCGTCATGGCTGGAAGCTACCTCGTCCGCGGCTCGTCCGTGGAGCCGTGTCTCGAAGCCGGCGGCAGCTGTTCCTCCGCTTCCGGCTGGCGGTCCGACACGATGCCGCGGACCTGCTGCACGGCGTCGTGGGTTCCCGCCACGGCGATCAGGTCCCCCGCTCGCAGTTCCGTGCTGCCGCGCGGCGCCAGGGTCTGCTCGTCCCCGCGTACCACCGCCAGCACCGTCGCGCCGGTCGCGCCGCGGAGGTCCAGCTCCCTGAGCGTGTGGTTCGCGGCGCGACTTCCTTCAGCGACCGTCATGGCCACCGGTTCCCCGAGCCCCGGCAGCATGGCGTGCATGCGCTCCATCGCGCGGTCCATGTCGGCGCCGGCGCCACTCTCCGCCATCTGCCGGGTCAGGGCCGCGACGATGACCTCGGCGCCGGCGTGCGCGTGGCCCTGCAGGTTCCTCGCACTCCGCCAGACAGCAAGAAAGAACACCGCCCCCGCGACCACGATCAGCCCGAATGCGGGAATGCGGGGCGCGAATGGCTGCGTCACCGCAACCAGCAGAGCCACCACCGAAAAGAGCAGCGCAAACTGGAGGGTCACCTCCAGCGCCCGGCGCGGTGCCCTGGCGAGGTCCACCTTCCGCGCCTCCGGCGCGGGAAGGGCGCGCACGGCGAGGGCGAGGCCGAGCAGCTGCGTGCTGCGCACCAGCCCGATGACGAGGGGCGTGGCCAGCGCGGCTGCCACCACGAGCACCACGACCCGAGCGATCACGGGGGAGAGCCCGAGCCGGCCGTCCAGCAGTGCGACCAGCCGCGGGAACTCGATCGCGAGACCGATCAGGAGCGCCGCGAGCAGCACCGTGTCGAGCGCCATCACACGGACGAGACGGCGGGTGCGCGTTGTGCCCCCCTGGCGTGCCGTCGTGCTCCGCAGCTGTTCGATCCATGATCCATAGAGCGCGACGAACGTCTGGAGCGGACCGGGGAGGCTGGCGTCCACCAGCGCGGCGGCGCGCGGCGCCGAGCGAATCAGGTACGGTGTCGTGAGCGTCGTGATGCCGCAGACGGCCACCGCGACCGGATAGAGGAACTCCCGCGTCGCCCCCGTGGAGAGTCCCACCGCCGCGATGATGAACGAGAACTCCCCGATCTGCGCCAGGCTCATGCCCGCCTGCACCGCCGGTCGCAGGCCCTCGCCGATGAGGAAGACGCCGCTCGAGACGGCGAGCACCTTGCCGGCGATCACCAGCAGCACCAGCGCCGTGACGATCCACCAGTACTCGAGCACCACCGCCGGATCCAGCAGCATCCCGACCGCAACGAAGAAGACCGCGACGAAGAGATCGCGCACGGGGGCGACCAGGGGTTCGATCCGCCGCTCCTGTCCGGACTCCGCCACCAGGGCTCCGGCGATGAACGCGCCCAGGGCGACCGAATAGCCCAGCGAGAGCGCCAGCAGCGAGGCGGCGAAGCAGACGCCGATCACCGTCACCAGCGTCGTCTCGGGGCGATTGAAGCGCACGACGGCGCGAACCAGCCGCGGCACGACCAGCAGGCCGACGCCGATGAGACCGGCGAGAAAGAGCACGAGCCGCAACGTGGTGGCCGCGAACTCGCGGGGCGACAGGCCGCCGCCTTCACCCACCGCGGTCAGGATCGCCACGAGGAAGATCGCGATCAGGTCCTCCACGATGAGGATCCCGAGGACGATGTCCGCCACGCGCCCCCGCACGCCCTGCTCCGCGAACGCCCGCGCGATGATCGTGGTGCTGGAGATGGCGATGATCGCGCCGGTGAAGAGGCTCTCGGCCGGCGTCCAGCCGGCCACGCGCCCTACCAGGTACCCCAGACCGACCATCGCCGCCGATTGCGCCACCGCCACGATGCCCGCCGGCCCGCCCACGGCCAGGAGTTTCCTGAGATTGAACTCGAGCCCGATCGAGAACATCAGCAGGATCACGCCGAGCTCGGAGAGCGCGCTCACCATCTCGGGGTCCGCGACCAGCGGCACCGGGATGTGCGGGCCGATGATCATCCCCGCGACCAGATACCCGAATACCACCGGCTGGCGGAGCCACTGGAAGAGGAGGCTCGTCAGCGCCGCCACGCACAGCACCAGCGCGAGGTTGGTGAGGAAGCCGTGCGCGTCAGGCATGGCGGAACCGGTGCACGGCCCGCTCGGCGAAGGCCGTCACGACGTACGTCGCCAGCGAGATGCCGAGCGAGAGCAGGAACGGATAGGCGAAGGAGCCCCAGCTGGCCGCCAGGTACGTCACCATCCCGGCGACGAGCGTGAGGCCGCCGGCCATCGCGCCGCCGAAGGTGGTGAAGAGCCCGAAGCAGACGGTCACGAGCGTCCCGGCGCTGCCGAAGGCCGAGGCCTCCTCGACCAGCTCGAACACGCCCTCGGCCCGGACGGCCTGGAGGTAGGCGATCGCGCCAAAGGCCATCACGCCGGCGCGGGCGAGACGGACCTTGATGCGTTCGTCGCTGATCCGGAGCATCGGCACCAGGAGGTTGTGCGACAGGAGGCCCGATGAAACGAGGAGGGTGCTGTCCACCGTGGAAAGGATGGCGGAGACCAGCGCCCCGGCGAAGATGGCGAAGAAGGCCACTGGCAGGAGGGTCTCCGCCACGGTGGGGATCACCTGTTCCGGCTCGGCCAGCCCGGGAACGACCGTCTGGCCGAGCAGTCCGATGGCGAGGGGGACGATCCCGACGACGACGTACAGGGCGCCCGCGCCCACCGCCGAACGCCGGGCGACGTTGGGCGACCTGGTGGCGATGATGCGGGACACGAGCTCGGTCGCGACCACGGAGCCGCAGACCGGGATGGCCCACTCCTCGGCCATCGCCCACGCCGACACGCCGGTGGCGGGCAGCACGGCGATCGGCCCCGCGTTCGCGATTGCCTCCGGCAGTCCGCCGGTGGCCTGCAGTTGCAGCAGTACCGCGGCGAGCACCACCAGCAGGCCGACGGCGAGCATGGTGCCCTGGACGACGTCGGTGATCGCGTCGGCCAGGAGGCCGCCGAAGACCGTGTAGAGCAGCGTGAAGGCCGCGGCGGCGCCGATCGCGAGGTCGAGCGGGATTCCGTCGGTCACCGTGGCGAGCACGTGGCCGAAGGACCGGATCTGCGCGGCCGCCCAGAGGATCGACCCCGGGATGAGGATGAGCGCCGCGAGCCGCTCGACCCCGGCCGAGTAGCGCTGGCGGAAGAGGTCGGCCAGGGTCGTCAGGCGGCGGCGCCAGAGCGGTCCCGCGAAGACGAGCCCCATGAGGACGAGGCAGAGCCCGTATCCGAACGGTTCCGCCGAGGCGAGCGATACGCCGTCGCGGAACGCGTTGCCGGCGGCGCCGACCACCGTTTCCGAGCCGAACCAGGTGGCGAAGATCGAGAACGTCGCCAGCGTGTACCCCAGGCGCCGGCCCGCGACCAGGTAGTCGGCCTCGGTGCGGATCCGGCGCGAGACCCACGCGCCGATCCCCAGCTGCAGGCCGAGGTACGCGAGGAGCGCGGCGAGGCCCGGCGTCACCGTCAGATCCCGCCGAACACGAACCCGCGGCCTAACGAAACGACCCATCCTGCCGCGACGCCGCTGGCCGCGGAGCGGCGGGACAGGTCGAGGCGCCAGATGGCGGCGGCCTCGCGGAGGGACGCCACACGGAGCCC
>JABWBJ010000083.1 GCA_013360595.1 Gemmatimonadaceae bacterium
CGTCAGGCGCGACGCGGAACCGTACGGCGCGTCCCAGCGTCGCCGACGCCCAGGCCAGCACCGCTGCCGCCGCCGAGCCGCTCTCGGCGTCCACGCGGACGGAGTCGGTCTGGCTCACGATCGTCGCTCCCTGGAGGTCGGTCGACTCCACGGCCAGCAGCGCCAGCAGCACGAGCGATCCCCCCTGCACCGGGGACGCCGCCGCGGCGTCCGCTGCCGGAACTCCGCTGATTTCCACGGTCTGGTCCAGCCGGACGCGAATGGTGTCGCCCGGGAGCGGCCGGACCTGCAGCACGACGGCGCCGCTCCCGGCGCCCGGCTGCGCCTCCATGCTCTGCTCCGGCGCGAGCCACAGCGCCAGGCATCCCGCCACCAGCCGTCCCCACCGCCTCACGAGTCGCCCCGGATCATCCGTACGGGTCGTCCAGCGGCGTCGTCCGGATCGCGGCCCGCGGCGCCGGCGGGGCCGGCTCTCCCCGGATGATGCGGCGGAACTGCGCCTTGAAGTACGCCTTCACGTCCTGGGGCCGCGTCTTCACCGTGGCGTCGCGCGCGCGCAGGACTTCGTGCTCCTCGTAGAGCGCGATCACGTCTTCCACGAAGCTCAGCTGGATGGACGAGTCGAGCGTCCGGAGCGACCGCAGCACCGCCTCGGTGAGCGACGGCTCTTCCGCCTGCGGGAACCGATCCGCGCCCTCGCGGCCGGACAGCACGGTCGGGCGCGGGAAGCGCACGAAGATCGGCTGCGTGAAGTGCGGGTGCCGCACCATCAACTGCCCCTTGTCGAGCGTGGCCAGCTTGGTCCTCGTGGCGGGGCCGAGCACCTGATAGCCCGGCGTTGCGAGCTCGTCGGGATCCATGCGGCCGAACACGGCGGTGGCCGCGTTGCCGACCACCCGCCGGTGGACCTGGGACCGGAACTGCTGTGCGCCGAAGAGGACGAGCCCGAGGTACCGGCCGCGCTCCGCGATGTCGAGCAGCATGCGCCGGACGTGCGTGTCCGGTCCGTCCGACGGCGCGTACTTGTTGAGCTCATCCACGAAGACCACGAGGTGGTTCACGCCCAGCGTGCGGCGTTCGAGGTGCTCCCGGAGCAGGGAGACCACCCGCGCGAAGACCAGATCCTGGGCATCCTCCTCCAGGTTCGCGACGTCGATCACGTACACCGCCCGGTCGCGAAAGGTGCCCCACGGGAGGTCCGAGCGGACCCCGGCGTCGGTCACGAGTCCCTTGCACCGCTGGGCGATGTTGATGAGCCGGTTCCGGACCTTGCGGATCGTGGCCACGTGGTGGGTGCGCCAGGCCTCGAGCCCCCGTTCTTCCATGTGATCGAGCAGGTCGCGGAACCACTCCTCGAGATCCGCGAACGACTGCACGCGATAGCGCTTGCCGCCGGCCAGCTTCTCGTCCACGAAGTCGTGGTCCACGATCCGGTCGCCGATGAAGTCGATCAGCGCGTCCGCCTTGGCGTCGACGTCGTCGCGGTTGAGCAGCACCGGCGCGAAGCGGAGCACGTCGGTCAGGCCCCACGTGAGCGGCGATACGTTGCCTGACAGGTCGGGGTGCGACCGCAGGGTGTTGAGCGCGAGCCCGCGCGCGGTGTACGGCGCGAAGTACTGCACGTGCTCGAACGGCGTCGGCGCGATGCCCATCAGCCGGTACATGTCGCGATCGCTGTCCTCGAGGCGCCCGGGCTGGTCCAGGAAGCAGAGGTCCGGGCCCTTCACGTTGAAGCAGAGGGCCGCGACCGACCCCTTGGACGCGGGGAAGTGCGTGAAGATCGACTTGAGGAGGAACTCGACCGCGCTGGTCTTGGTGGCGAGCCCGGAGACGCCGGTGATGTTGAGGTGTGCCGCCTCGGGACCGAGGAGGAAGTCGGCGTCGAGGTAGATGGGCGAGTTGGTGGGACCGGCGCGGTAGACGCCGACCGGAATGGCGCGCCGCTCGTCGCCCTTGAGGTACGAGTCCATGCGGAGCGCCATGGCCACATCGTCGGCATCGGCCAGGAAGACCTGACCCATGGGCACCGGCTGGAGCGGTTCCTCCGGATACTGGCGGAGCACGGCCGCCGTGTAGAGGCGGATTTCGGGCCGTTCGGTGGCGGCCTGCGACGCACGTTCGGGCTGGCCGTCGGCGCCGATGACGTCATGGAGCGGCGTCATCAGGTCGGTGTAACTCAAGCCGTCCGTCACCACTCCATAGATGCGCGGGATCTGTCCGTCGATGGGGTGTGCGCCGTCCACGCGCACGATGGTGCCGATGCCCACCGGGGAATCGAGCGCGGTCCAGAAATGGAACTCATGCGGCGTGTTGGGGCGTCGTTCGGTCGCGACGACCCGGCCGAGGAGGAGCGACGCGCTGGCGGGGGGGTTCGGCGGCACGGCGGGCGAAGCTCGCGTATGGTCGGCGGAAGGGCGGCATCATCGCGGCGCCGCCGTCGGGAAAGCTACTGGCGGTCCAGGGTTCGCGCACCGCATCGCCGGCGGCGCCGGCCAGCGGGAGACCTATGGCGCAGTGTCCGTTCCGTCGGAACCGGGAACCCGATGTCGGTGACGCCCGGTTGCCCGGCCCTGGACGGCATTCTGCGGACGGGCTCTGGACGGTATACTGCGGAGAATCCCAGCCGCAGCGATCCACACCATGCGCCACCGCAATCTCGTTCTCGCAGGCCTCCTCCTCGCTCCAAGCGCCGTCGCGGCGCAGGATCACGTTCACCAGGCTGGCATGACCCACCCGGTGCCGGCCGCCGCCCCCTCGCGTCCGGGCCAGGCGGCCTTCGGAGCGATCGCCGAGATCGTCGGCCTGCTGGTCGCCGACTCGACGACCGACTGGACCAGGGTCGACATCGAGGCCCTGCGGCAGCACCTTATCGACATGGAGGAGGTGACCATGCACGCCGTGGTGCGGCAGGAGGCCGTGACGAACGGCGCGCGCTTCACGGTATCCGGACAGGGGCGCACGATCGCCGCCATTCAGCGGATGGCGCGCGCGCACGCCACGACGCTCACGCCGGCCGACTCCCTGCGCATGTCCGTCGAGACGTCGGCCGCCGGGGCGATCGTCACGGTGGTGGCGACCGCGCCCAGCCCCCGGATGACTGCGCGCATTCGCGGTCTGGGCTTCATTGGCCTGCTGACGCTGGGCGACCACCACGGACCGCACCACCTGGCCATCGCGCGGGGCCAGGCGGGCCACTCGCACCGCTGAGAAAGGCGTCAGGGGGACCCGTCCGCGGCCGCCTGCCGCGCGGGAACCGCTGGCGCCGCCACCGACTTTGGTTCGTACCACCAACACGGAGAGCGAAAGCATGACGGCCACCGCACCGAGTTCCGTCTCCCCCCGGCAGCAGTTCCTCAGCGCCTTCGAGCGCGAGTGCGCGACCACGCTCAGGGTGCTGCGGGCCTATCCGAAGGGGAAGGAATCCCTCAAGCCACATCCCAAGTGCAAGGATGCGGTCAACCTGGCGTGGATCTTCGTCGGGGAGATGGGGATGATGCAGACCGGGATCACGACCGACTTCGACTGGTCGAACCCGCCGAAGATGCCGCCGACCCCCGCCACCATGGACGAGGTCATCGGCGCCTTCGAGCAGATGGCGGCGGCCGCGAGCAGGACCGTCGCCGGAATGACGGACGAGGAGCTCACCGGCGGTGTGGTACACTTCCCGTCGGGGCCGGGGAAGATGGCGACGCCGAGCAGGCTGGACTTCCTCTGGTTCGTGCTGTCGGACCAGATCCACCATCGCGGGCAGTTCTCGATCTACCTGCGCATGGCGGACGGCAAGCTGCCGTCGATCTACGGACCGACCGCCGACGAGCCCTGGATGTAGGGCCCGGCACGACCATGCGGTCCAGTCCCTGGTCGGCGACTGGACCGCACTGGGAGCCCTCTGCCGGCTACGGGCGATAGCTTTCCGCCGGCCCGACCGCGTTGACCTGGTTTACACCGCCAACGACGTAGATGGCACCGTTGATGGTGACCGCGCCCACGGCGAAGCGCGCGATGTTGAGTGACGGCTTGGCGCTCCACGTGTCGGTGACCGGGTCGTACGCCTCGATGGTATTCACCCCACCGTTGTTCCCGCGGAGCCATCCACCGACGGCGTAGACGATGCCGCCGACGGCCGTCACGCCCAGCTGTGTGCGCGGCGTGGGGATGCTTGCCCGGGTCGTCCAGGTGTTCGAACCGGGATCGTACTCCAGTGACGGCGCCGCGAAGCTGCTCCCCTCGCCGCCGACGACGTAGAACTTCCCGTTCACCACCGCGACCCCATGGCCGGCGCGAGGTGCCGGCATCGGGGCCTTATCCGTCCAGGTTTCCGAAACGGGGTCATACGCCTGAACGCTCGCCAGGGCAGCCTGCCCAGGTCTCCACCCCCCGATCACGTAGATCAACCCGTCGTGAACGGCGAGGCCGAACTGCTCCCTCGAGAACGGCATTGGGGCCTTCGTCGTCCACGTATCGGTCGCCGGATTGTACGCCTCGATGGTGGTTACCGTGTTGCAGCATCCACCGCCCGGGGTGCCTCCCATGACGTAGATGATCCCGTTCACGGCGGCCGCCGCCGCATGCCAGCGCGGCGTGGGCGCCGCCGCCCGGATGACCCATTGGTTTGTGATCGGGTCGTATGATTCGTTCCGGTTCGTGAAGCCATAGCCGTCAGAGAATCCCCCGATCGCGTAGAGTCGGCCACCGGTGGTCGCGACAGCCATCGCATACCGCGGGTCGTTCATGGTAGCGACCAACGTTGGCTCCAGCGGCGGCTCGACGATGGGCACGGTGATGGGCACGACCTCGACCGTCCTGCAATCGCGCGGATACATCAGCCGATCGGCCGTCACGGAGGCACCGAACGCGATGTTCTCGCATCCGTGGACCGTTGGGAGCGGCTGGCGACCGGAGAGCCGGCCCGTCGCCTTGGAGTAGGCGTTCGCCGCGGCTCCGTCGAGGACGAACACCCAGTCGTTCGAGACCGCGATGGTGTTCCAGCCGGCGCTCGCCGTCACCGGGAACCGTTTGAGCAACGCATGATCGGCCAGCCGGTGTCGCTCGGCGTGCCCGTTGTACAGGACCCAGTACGTCTGGCCGTCCGGGTCGACCGCTGGCGCCGACTGCTCGTTACCGGACTGACCCGCGGTCGGGTTGCTCGCCAGAATGCTCAGGTTGCCCGTCGCATAGTCGATCGAGAAGATCGGCCCGGCCCAGGTGCGACTCGTCAGCCGGTTGAGGGCCGGAACCCAGTGAACGCCCCGGTGGTCAAGGAAGATCTGGCGAACCTGTGCGAGGACTCCGGTGGTGGCGTCGAATCGCGACAGGCACTGGAGCAGGCCATCATGACCTTCACCAACCCAGTACGACGATCCGTCGTATCCGATACCGGTGATCTTGTGGCCGCAGACGCTCTGGGGCCCGACGAGCGGCGGCGGAGTGATGGTGACGGTGTTCGTATACGGCAGGTAGTCCCGGTGCGTGATCGTGACGCCGCCGGAGGTGAACCCTGTCGCCTTCACGTAGAAGGTCGCCGATGTGCGCTGCTGCACGTACACGCTGGTGATCGGGGCGCTGCCGTTCGAGAACGCCAGGCTGCCCGTAGGCGCCAGGGTGAACGAGATCGGGTACGCCAGGGATCCGTGCACGTCGGACTGGTCGGCCACGGTCAGCGTCAGGGCCGCTGAGTCGCCGGCCTGGAGCGTCGCCGGCCAGCCGCTGATCAGGATCTTCCCCTGAACCAGGGTGATCACGGCCGTATCGGGCCCGAATCCCGGGGCGCTGACGATCAGGGTGTCCACACCGACGCCATCGAGCCCCGCAATCGACAGGAGCTTTGAAGTCGAACCGGCGGGAAGGACATAGGTACCCGTCTGTCCTGGGTACGTGTAGTTCGAGGTGCCAGCTTCCCCGATGAGCAGTCGGTTCCGGGACGTGAGGCTGAAGCTCACGTCGGCGGCCATGGGGAGCGGCACGTTGACTCGCTGCCCCCGCACCCATCCGGCCACGTACGTCGCCTGCTTCGGCACGAAGCTGAAGGTCTGGCCGGTGACGTCGACGGTGTCGACGGTCGGCGTGTAGTTGGGGTGCGTCACCTCGATGGTGCCGGGACCAGCGCCCGTCGCGACGACATAGAACACCTGGCTGGTGTACTGCGCGTCCGGATGACGGAGGGTCGTGATCGAGCTGGTGCCGTCGCTCAACCGGAGGTTCGCACTCGTGGTCAGGTTGAACGTCGTGTTGTAGGCGCCGTCATTGTACAGCCCCTGCGGATTCATCGGCTGGATGCGGATGGCCGCCGAATCGCCGATCGCCAGCGTGGCCGGCCAGTTGACCAGCCTGGTGCCCCCGATGCCGACACGCACCTCGATCGTATCCGGGCCATAGCCCGTCGCGGTCGCAATGATGGTGTCCACACCCAGCGCGCGTCCGATCACGGTCATGCCGGACGTGAAGGTCGACCCGGCCGCGATGACCAGCGTATCCCGAACCCCGGGCAGGATCGACGACGACTTGTGGGAGAACCGAACGGTGAGGTCGGTGCCGATCGGTGCGGGGATCGTCGGGAACAGCGCAAAGGCCTGGTCGAGCCCGATCTCGCGCACCGAATCCGGGAACATGCCTGGGGTGTTCCCGTGTCGCGCCGTCAGGACCAGTGAGGGGAGGACGACCAGGTTTCTCGGCCCGGCGATTGCCCCGAACGTCCGGGCCGTGATACTGGCGGCGCCAGGCGCCAGCGCGGTGAGAGTTGGCGAAGTGGTGTTTCCGTACGCGTCCGTCACTGTGTAGCCCGGTGCTCCGAACGAAGCAACGCCGGGCGCCGACGAAGTCCAGTCCACCCTGACAAACGACGTGGGGTAATACGAGTACTGGGTCCAGGTGCGGCAGACCTGCCGAACCGTCCAGTAGCCATTTCGCCCGGTGCTGACCCATCTCCACTCGGGCCAGCACTGGGTACGGGGATACGTGTACACGTAGTAGGAGTACCCGCCCAGTGTGATGCGCTGACCCTTCGTCATCTCGATCACGCCGGGGGGATTGTAGGTCGCGGCGTTCGGCCAGATCGAAAGCACGTAGTAGCTGAAATGCGATATCTCGGCGCTGATCGTCCCTTCGGCCAGGTTCAGCGTGCTCCCCTCGACCACTTCCCAGTGGTCATCCACCCAGGTGGAGAGCTGCAGGTCATGGGGCGTGACGCCTTCGGGCAACTTGCTGGCATCGTACGCGAGGGTAAGACGCAGCGGCTGGTCAAACGTGGCACCGTCGGGTCCGAGATCGACTGGCTCCGCCCAGTCCCCGGTGCCGCCGAGTTCTTCCGTCACCTCATCGATGCTGAACGTCGTGGGAGCGGAAACCGCACCTTCGGGAATCGAGAGAGCGACCCGGCCGTCCGACGTCGCGATTTCACCCCCCTGACTGCCGACTACGGCGTCCCCACCAGGCGGGATCAGCGCGACCGCCCCGACCTCGATCCGGAACTTCACCGGCAACGTCCGGCCGTTCACCAGCGGAATGAACTCGTTCGTGTTCACGTTCTTCAGCTGCTGGGCATTGGCGCCAACAACGACATCGGCGTGACCCAGTTCCGTCGCGCCGATCAGGACGCGGAGTCGGTAGGTCGAGGCGGACGACAGGGTGCACGGCCCGTCCAGGCACCGGTCGGTGTGCCAGTTGACTTCGAACTTCTCGCCGGACGCGTCATACCGAAGCCGTTCTGAACCCGTCCCCTCGGCCATCGAGAACACCGCGATCATCGACTCACAGGCACCTGCCCCCGCGTCCCATTTGCAGATAGCGACCGTGGGTGAGGCGTCCGCGTCGGAGGAACCGGAATACGAGGGTGCCGCCACCATCGGCTGCAGGAAGTAGAAGTGCGTGTTCCCCTGGTGCGCCCCGTCCGAAATAGCGCGGCGCGGGTCATTCCAGAACCGCGGCTCGGTGGGTGCGTCCCCGATCGAGCACGAGAGCAGGCCCGGTACGACGGTGAGCAGGATCGCGAGTGGCTGACGGACGTGGCGCATGTGTGGCTCCTGAGTGGACCGGCCAGAGGAACGGACGGAGGCACAGCCACCTGCGCCCGCGGCGAACGATCCGCCAACCCAGACGGCCTTGCGCCCTCCACCCGGTGCGGATACGCTAGCGTGGTCTCGTTACAGGCCCCTTACCGGCGCCTTAGATCCGGGTCGCCATGATCGAATTGCGCACGCTGGGAGGGTTATCCGTTCAGTCGGGCGACCAGCAGCGCATGCTGGCGCGACGGATGCCACTGGCCCTGCTCACGATCCTCGCCGTGGCAGCCCCGCATGGCGTCGCACGGGACAAGTTGCTGGCGCTCCTGTGGCCGGACCTGGACCTGGAGCATGCGCGGAACGCGCTGAACCAGACGCTGTTCGGGATACGGCGTGACCTGGGTCGACCCGACGTGGTGGTCGGCAGGTCCGACCTCAGGCTGAACCTCGACGTGGTCTCGTGCGACCTGGTCCGGTTCGTCAACGCAGCGACCGCGGGGGATCCAGCGGCCGCTGTGGCGCAGTACACGGGCCCGTTTCTCGATGGCTTCTTTCTCTCGGACGCACCGGAATTCGAGCGTTGGGTGGAGGAAACGCGCGGCAGGCTCGCCCGGCGCGCGGTCGGCCTGTTGCGTGACCTCGCAACGGCCGCCGAGCGGGCCGGCGACCTCC
>JABWBJ010000084.1 GCA_013360595.1 Gemmatimonadaceae bacterium
GTCATGACGGCGATCGGCGGCCTGGTGGGCGCCGCCGCGGCGATCGCGCTCTCGAGAGTGGCGAGCACCCTGCTCTTCGGGCTCACGGGGACCGACCCGATCGCCATGGCCGCGGCCGCCGGGCTGCTCGTGGCGGTCGCCACCGCCGCCGGGGGCATCCCCGCCATGAAGGCGGCCCGGGTGGATCCGATGAAGGCGCTGCGGTACGAATGAGTGAACCAGTGATTAGTGATTAGTGGTCAGGGGGCCCGGCCCGTATGCGGCCGGGCGGGCTCGGATCGGTCCGTGGCCGATCCCGGCGACCCCTGCTCACTCATCACCAGTCACTGATCACTCATCATCGTGCCCTTCCCTTCAGGTTTCCTCTGGGGCGCGGCGACCTCGGCGTATCAGGTCGAAGGCTCGCCGCTGGCCGACGGCGCCGGCCCCAACATCTGGCATCGCTTCGCGCACGAACCGGGCACCATTCTCGGCGGCGCGACGGGCGACGTCGCCTGCGACCACTACCACCGCTTCCAGGATGACGTCGCGCTCATGGCCGACCTCGGACTGGGCGCCTATCGGTTCAGCATGGCCTGGGCCCGGCTGCTGCCGAAAGGGCGCGGGCGGATGAACGCCAGGGGCTTCGACTTCTACGATCGGCTCATCGACGCGCTGCTGGCGCGCGACCTGGTTCCCATGGTGACCCTCTACCACTGGGACCTTCCGCTGGGGCTCGAAGACAAGGGCGGCTGGCTGAACGACGACACCGCCCGCTGGTTCGGTGACTATGCCGACCTGGCGTTCCGCGCCTTCAGCGATCGCGTTCCGTACTGGGTCACGATCAACGAGCCGGCGGTCATCATGGAGAAGGGGTACGTGCTGGGCGTGTACGCGCCGGGGCATCGGAACGTCGCCGAGGCGCCCGTGGTGGCGAGGAACCTGCTGCGCGCGCATGGCTACGCGGTGCAGGCCTATCGGGATCGCGGCGACGGAGCGATCGGCATCGCCGTGAACCTCCAGCCGGTCTGGCCGGCCAGCGACTCGCCGGACGATCGGGCGGCCGCCGAACGCGCGAACGCGTGGAGGAACCTCCAGTTCCTGGACCCCATTCTGCTCGGGCAGTCGCCGGCGGAACTCCCGTCGATGTTCGGCCGGGACTGGCGCGGCCTGTCGCCGGAGGACATGGCGCTCGTCAGGCAGCCGATGGACTTCGTTGGTGTGAACTACTACACGCGGATCGTGGTGCGCGCCGACCCGTCGGTCGCGCCGACCGGGGCCGCGATCGTGCCATCCGCCAATCACCGGACGCTGGTGGGGTGGGAGGTCTTCCCATCGGGACTGACCGAAACGCTGGTCGCGCTCGATCGGCGGAACGGCGGCGTGCCGGTGTACGTGACGGAGTGCGGCGCGGCGTTCGCGGACGCCTCACCGTCCGCGGGCGGCGAGGTGCCGGACCCGGAGCGCGTGGCCTTCCTGCGCGATCACATCGATGCGGCCCGGCTGGCCATCGACGCCGGCGTGGACCTCCGCGGCTTCTTCGTCTGGTCGCTGCTCGACAACTTCGAGTGGAACTCCGGCTACGCGCTTCCGTATGGCCTGGTGCACGTGGACTTCGACACGCAGCAGCGAACCGTGAAGTCGAGCGGGAGGTTCTTCAGCCAGGCTGCCCGGTCGAACGGCGAGCGGCTGGATGCCGCGGCGGCCGGCGCGCGCGGCGCGACCGCGCTCCCGTCGGGACATTGAGGTGTATTCCACCTGCCTGTTCTGCAACGAGGCCCTCGGGAGCAACGAGGCGGTCGAGGCGTTCCCGGTCGGCCGCCGGCTGGCGTTCGACCAGGCGAAGGGACGGCTCTGGGTGGTCTGCCCGAAGTGCGAGCGCTGGAACCTCACGCCGCTCGAGGAGCGATGGGAGGCGATCGAACAGGCCGAGCGGCTGTACCGCGATACGCGACGCCGTGTGGCGACGGACAACGTCGGCCTTGCCAGGCTGCGTGACGGAACCACGCTGGTCCGGATCGGCGAACCGCTGCGGCCCGAGTTCGCTGCCTGGCGCTACGGGGACCAGTTCGGGCGGCGGAGAAACCGGCAGCTGCTCCTGGCCGCCGGGGGCCTGGCCGCGGTGGGAGCGGTGGTCACCGGCCTCTCGGCGGCGGGGATCGGCATCGGCGCCTTCGGGTGGATGATCGCCAACCGCGGGCAGGCGATCATTCGCGGCGATCCGGAGCGGGTGATCGCGAAGATCCACACCGAGGCGCACGGGCTCGTCCATGTGCGTCGCCGGCACCTGAACGAAACCGCCATCGCCCGCACTGACGACGGGCGACTCGCGCTCGACCTGCGATTCAGGAACGGGCGTGGTCGTGTCGTCGGCCGGGAAGCGGAACGCATCGCCGCCGTCCTGCTTCCGCAGGTGAATCGCTACGGGGGGAATCGTCGCGCCGTCGCCGAAGCGGTGGACGAGATCGAAGATGCCGGCAGTGCCGAAGGCTTCATCGAGCGCCTGTCGAGGTCGGCGGGTGTCGCCGAAGGCCACGCTCGCGAATGGGAGTGGAGTGGCGGCGTCTTCGTGATGGGGGCGTCGTGGCCGCGCCGCCGGGGGCGGAACCGGGGGCGAGCCGGACTCAACGCGCTGCCCGGCCCGCAACGCCTGGCGCTGGAGATGGCCCTGCACGAGGAGGCCGAACGGCGCGCGATGCAGGGAGAGCTCGAGGAGCTCGAGCGGGCGTGGCGCGAGGCGGAGGAGATCGCCGGGATCTCGGACACCCTGCTCGTGCCCGACTCGGTGTCGTCGATGCTCGACCGGTTGAAGAGCCGTTGAGCGCGCCCCCCCACACCCGAGGCCTCGATCACCTCGTGATTCACCGCGGGTAGATTGCTGTGGCTCTCGCAGTGACGATCTGTTCCCGGCTCTCTGCCATCGGGTACTCCCATGTCCATCCGCCCCGTCCGCCAGGTCATCGAATCCCGGCCCACGATCGAGGGGGCCGGCGTCAAGCTTCGCCGGGCCTTCGGGTTCGGGAAGACGGAAGACTTCGACCCATTCCTGCTGTTCGACGACTTCCGCAACGAACGGCCGGGGGACTACCTGGCCGGCTTCCCGTGGCACCCGCACCGCGGGATCGAGACGATCACCTACGTGCTCACCGGGACGGTGGAGCACGGCGACAGCCTGGGGAACCGCGGTTCGTTAGGCGCCGGCGACGTGCAGTGGATGACGGCGGGGAGCGGCATCATGCACCAGGAGATGCCGCGGGGCGACCCCGACGGGCGGATGCACGGCTTCCAGCTCTGGGCCAACCTGCCGTCGTCGCTCAAGATGACGGCACCGCGCTACCAGGACATCCAGTCGCGGCACATCCCGGAGGTCGTGGAGGACGACGGCACCCGCGTGCGCGTCGTGTGCGGCGAGTTCTGGGGCCAGCGGGGGCCGGTGGACGGCATCGCCGCCGACCCGTACTACCTGGACATCTCGGTGCCGCCCAACGTCCGCCGGTCGTTCCCCGTGGACACGCGCCGGAACGCGTTCGCGTACATCTTCGAGGGCGACGGCAACTTCCGCGACGCCTCTGCGCCGTTCGGGGTGCTCACCGAGCAGCCGGGTCCGGTCGAGACGGTCGCGCGCGAGATGACCGGCAATCGCTCGCTGGTGCTCTTCGGGAGCGGCGACGAGGTCACGGTGCAGGCCGGTGAACACGGGATCCGCTTCCTGCTCGTCTCGGGCCAGCCCCTCAAGGAACCCGTGGCCTGGTACGGCCCGATCGTCATGAACACCCGCGAGGAACTGCACCAGGCGGTTCAGGACCTGCGGAACGGGACGTTCATCAGAACGAGCGATGAGCGATGACCGACGCCTGATGAGCGCGGTCGTCGACTCATTCCCCGAACTGCGCCAGGTGATGGTCGAGATGCCTGGCGTGCATCCGCATCCAGTCCCGGCCGCTCATCGGTCCCATGAACGAGCTCGCCGGCCATGGTGAATCGACCGGCTTCGCGGTGACTTCGTCGATCAGGCCGAGCAGCCGCTCCCGTTCCCGCTCGAAGTCGTACCGATCTCTCGCGACGAACTCCGGTGCCGTGGGCGTCTTCCCGCGCCGCCAGGGCAGGTTGAACACCAGGAACTTCACGACGGCGTTCGGCAGCGGCAGCCGCTGCTCCTTCACCGCGAAGCGGCCGAGCGAAGACTCGAGGCCGCTGTTCACGTGCCAGAGCATCTGGTCCACCGTCATCTGACCCCAGCGGTGCGTGGCGTCCGGGCGCAGCCTGGCCACCCGCTGCTTGAGCGCGTCGCGAACCGCGGGTTCGTGGAGGAAGGCGGGCATGGGTCGAGTGGATTCAGGTCAGATGCCGTGGGAGCCGTGGCCGCCGCACCCCTTCTCGGCGATCTCGAACACGTCGTGCACCGTCCTGAGCGCGGCCTTGAGCTTCGCGTCGTCCGCGCCCGCATCGAGCAGCGCCACGAGCGCTCGGGACTCGGCGACCACCTTCTCCACCGCCGTCCTCACCGGAGCGCTCGCGCACGACGCCGGCATGGCCGGTGGCTTCGATCCCGCCCACGATTCGGCCGCTGTCAACAGGTCCTTGCCGCGGGAGCGCAGCGGCGCGAGGTCGTTCTTCTCGGACGCGGGATGCCAGGCGGCCGCCATCACCTGGTGGAACGCGTTCATCTCCTTCCAGGGACCCATCATGTGGCTGTCCATGGGGCCGGCCTTCATGGCCGGTGCGGACCTCGGCTTCGTGGTATCCTGGGCGCCAGCCGCGGCCGGGCCGGAGAGCAGCAGCGTCAGCGCGACGCCGGCGGAAGCACGTACGTACATGTTCGTGTGATGTCGTGGAGGTGGGGCGAACCGGAAGCCGAAAGGTAACCAGCGCCGGTCTCCGCGGCCGCCCGGACATGGCCGGTCGCGCGGACGCGGCCCATCTTGACGTAACCGGCCGCGCGCCGGGTTCCATCTGCCCGACGAGGTAGCTCCATGCGCACGATGTCCTCCCTTGTGTTGGCCGCGCTCCTGAGCATGGAAGTGACGGCCCAGGCGACCGTGACGGCGGCCGACTACGATCGCGCCCGGGGGCTCGCCGCCACGTACCGCAGCCTGCCGGTGGACGTGATCGAGAACCCGACTTGGCTCGACGCCTCGCGCTTCTGGTACCGGAAGTCGGTCACCGGGGGGCATGTGTTCGTGGTCGTCGACGCGACCGACCGGGACGCGCCCGCCAGGCGCCCCGCGTTCGACCACGACCGGCTCGCGGCCGCACTCGGCGCCGCCGGCGGCGGCCGGTTCACCGGCGTCACGCTCCCGTTCAGTACGTTCACGTTCGCCGGAGCGGAGACCATCTCGTTCACCGCCGACACCACGTCGTGGACCTGCTCACTCGCCGAGTACTCGTGCCTGAGAACGACCGGCGGAACGGGCGCGGGCCGCGGTGGCCGGGGCGGAGGACCCGGCCAGGGCGCGGCCGAGCCCGATCTTCGTTCCCCCAACGGGCGCCTGGTCGCGTACATCAACAACTACAACGTCTGGGTGCGCGCGCCGGGAACGTCCCCCGCCGAAGGCGCTGCCCTGAGCCGCGACGGGTCGGAAGGGAATCCGTACACGCGGCAGTCGCTGGCCTGGTCGCCGAATGGCCGGTACCTCGCGGCCTGGCGGGTGCGTCCGGGATACCAGCGCATGGTGCGGTACGTGGTCTCGTCGCCGCCGGACCAGGTGCAGCCGAAGTACTTCGAGCGCTTCTACGCGAAGCCGGGCGACGTGCTCGACCTGCCGCAGCCGGCGCTGTTCGATGTCGAGGAGCGCCGCCAGACGAACATCGACAACACGCTGTTCCCCGATCCGTTCAACCTGAGTCCCATGGTGTGGCGGCGGGACAGCCGGGCCTTCACGTTCGAATACAACCAGCGCGGGCACCAGCGGTACCGCGTGATCGAGGTCAGCGCCACCACGGGGGAAGCGCGCGCGCTGGTCGATGAAGCGGCGACCACCTTCATCGACTACCGTCGTGCGTCAGGCACGCTCGACGGCGGTGGGCGCGTCTTCCGCTTCGACGTGAACGACGGCGCCGAGATCGTCTGGCTCTCGGAGCGCGACGGGTGGGCGCACCTGTACCTGTACGACGGGACCACCGGGCAGGTGAAGAACCAGATCACTCGCGGCGAGTTCGTCGTGCGCGCCGTGCAGCGCGTCGATCCCGTGCGTCGCCAGGTGTACTTCAGCGCCGGCGGCATGGACCCGGAGCAGGATCCGTATTTCGCGCACTACTACCGCGTGAACTTCGATGGAACGGGTCTCACGCCGCTGACCGACGCGCCGGCCGATCACCAGGTGGCCTACTCGCCGGACTACGGACTGTACGTCGACACCTGGTCGCGCGTGGACCTCGCGCCCGTGGCGCAGCTGCGCCGCGCGAGCGACGGCAAGGTGCTGCTGGAACTCGAACGCGGGGACCTCGCGCCGCTGGCGAAGGCCGGATGGCGAGCGCCGGAGGTCTTCACGGCGAAGGGGCGCGACGGGGCGACCGACATCTGGGGGATCGTCGTGAAGCCGACCCGGTTCGATCCCCGGCGGAAGTATCCGGTCATCGAGTACATCTACGCCGGTCCGCACGGCTCCTTCGTGCCGAAGAGTTTCTCGCCGTACTCCAGCATGCAGTCCATCGCCGAGCTCGGGTTCGTGGTCGTGCAGATCGACGGCATGGGGACGGCGAACCGGAGCCGGAGGTTCCACGACGTGGCGTGGAAGAACATCGGGGACGCCGGCTTCCCCGACCGCATTCTCTGGCACAAGGCGTACGCGGCGCGCAACCCGTGGTACGACGTCACGCGCGTCGGCATCTTCGGCGGCTCCGCCGGCGGGCAGAACGCCATGGGCGCGCTGCTGTTCCACCCGGACTTCTACGACGTGGCCGTCTCCTTCGCCGGCTGCCACGACAACCGGATGGACAAGGTGTGGTGGAACGAGCAGTGGATGGGGTACCCCATCGGCCCGGAGTACGAGGCCAGCTCCAACGTGGTCCACGCGCACAGGCTCCAGGGGAAGCTCCTGCTCGTCCTCCCGGAACTCGATACCAACGTGGATCCGTCGTCGACCATGCAGGTGGTCAACGCCCTGATCAAGGCGAACAAGACCTTCGATCTGCTCGTGATGCCGAACGAGGAACACGGGGGCGGCCGCCGGGGACCGAGCGCAGCCTACGGCGACCGGAAGATGTGGGACTTCTTCGTGCACAACCTCCTCGGGGCCGAGCCGCCGCACTGGAACGCGAACACGGCCACGGCGGGGGCGCAGGGCGGGAACGAGGAAGGCTGGGCCTCGCTGTTCGGTCCGAGCTGGGAATCCATCCGCGCGTCGTTCGAACGGCGCCCGTAGCGGTCCGTCATGCGGTCGCCGATGGGCGGGTCGCGCCGCGCTCATGCATCCCGTGCGGGTCAGTGCGCCGTGACATATTCACTGCTCGCCTTCCAGCCTTCCGAGGTTTGTGTGAACGACACCCAGAGCCGGCCTGCGCGCGGCGCCGCCGACGCACGCCGGTCCGTCCCGGACGGCGTCGCTCGACTTCCCGGTGGTCCGGCATGACCGGAACGCTGGCGCCTTCGCGTCCGACCCCTCGATCCGCTCGTGCCCGGCCCCGCCGCCGGCTGAGCAAGTGGGCGTTCTACACGCACCTCTGGCTGGGCGTCGTGTCCACGATCGCGCTCATCGCGATCTCGATCACGGGCATCCTGCTCAACCACAAGCGCGGCCTCGGGCTGATGCCGGAGGTGGATCACGCGCCGACGGGTGAGTTCGCCGCCGCGATCCCGGTGGAGCGGATGGCGTACGCCGCCCTCGCCGCCGCGCCGCCGGCGTCGCGCGGGAACTGGACGGAGGGTGACCCGGTGGACATCGCGTTGATCGACCGGATGGACCTGCGGCCGCGGGAGGGTTTCGTGAAGGTCCGTCTCCGGGACCGCGCATCGACCGAGATGACGGTCGACATCAACACGGGGGCGGTGCTTCACGTGGGCCGCCGCGGCGACGTGTTCCTGGAGAAGCTGCACAGCGGCGAGATCTTCGGCGGGATCCGGTTCACGCTCCTCTCCGACTTCGCCGCCGCCGCGCTCGTGCTGGCGCTGATCACCGGCTACTGGCTGTGGCTCGTGCCCAAGCTGTCGCGCGGCCTCGGGCCGGAGGACTCCAGCGCATGACGGCGGGCTTCATCGCGTTCCTCCTCGGGCTGTACGTTCTCCCGTTCGCCCTGCTGTGGTGGGGGCATCGGCTGCGGCGGCTCCCCCGGCGGTCGCGGCGCGCCTTCTGGGGCGCGATCGTCGGACACTGCGCCGCGGGCGTCCTGGCCCTCGGAGCGGCGATGTACCTGCCCGAGGCATGGACCGCCGGTGATCGGGTCCGGGGGTTCCTGGGCCTGTGGTCGCTGTTGCTGTTCCCGATGGCCGGCGCCGCCCTCGGCGCCATGAAGCGCGCTTCCCGGCGCTGATCTTCCCGTGGAGGGTGCACCGTGATGCTCGAGGCGATTCGGCGCGGCGCAGGCCGCCGCGCGCCGGCGTACGCCATGGTAACAGCGGTTCTGTTCACCGCGCCGCTGGAGGAGGGCCGGCGGCAGCTGAGCGGGCTCACCCTGGCCGGCGTGATCGGCCACTGGTCGGACACGACGCTGGGCACGCCAGCCATCGTGGTGAACGGCGAGCGGTG